>DAOWHK010000185.1 GCA_030641465.1 Parachlamydiales bacterium
TAAGAGGTGCTCGCTAGGCTAGCATAACAATTTATTTTTCTAAAGGGATTATTGATGGCAGTACTGTGACATAATTCAGTTCGTCGAGATTTCCAGCTGCAATCCTAGCTTCTAATTCATAGGCGATCTCCCCTTCTTTAAGAGGCTCTACATGGGATACAATACCCACTTGATATCCTGATGGAAAAACACCATCGAGACCCGTTGTCACAAGTAAATCTCCCTTTTTTATTAAAGGGATAGGAGAGTTTTTTCTTAAATCGCAAGCAGGGCCTTCACTATCTGCAAAATCATAATTAAAACCGACCCCTTTAAGTATTTGATTGCGAGAGCGAAAAAGGGGCGCGCTTGATCCATAAAGTTCCCCTTTTGCTAAATAAAGCGTTTTTTCCTCTTTGGAAAGGGTAGATTTTATTTTACAAAGTACATTTTGGATGAGCTGTTTTTCTTCAGAAAATTCAAAAAGATCATCCCTCGTATTTATACTTTGATGAACTAAATCCACCCATTCAAAAAGATATTTATTCTGCAACAGGCCTCGAGAAACCCTAACAGACGGTATTACCCCTGCATCTGTAATCAAGCGAACGCGGCTTTGCACCTTTCCTACATACTCAACAACTCCGACAATCGCCTTTTCTTTAAGAATAGGACTATTTTCTGCGACAACAATTTTCCCAAGTTTGCTATTTGTATCCTCTCCAATATTAATCCATATTGTGCTACTCCAAGAACTTGGCTCTCTAAAAATTACTTTTGCAAGGGTGCCACATATTTGATGATTGATTTGATCAGAAAGTAATAAATCCCGAAGCTCAACTATTTCTTGTTTAAGATGGATATTTTCTAAAAGGAGTTTTTCTTTAACGCTCGATTTTTTCTGTTTTTTTTCTCTTAGCCAAGTAGGAGCTGCTACTTGCACTGCAAAGGAGCGTAAATTACTCGCTAAATTGGCTTTAATGCTTAGCAAAAAAAATAGAGTTAAAGCTAAAAAAATGTAGGGTTTATAACTTCTTCTTTTCAAAATACTTTACCTAGAAGTGACGGAAAAAAGTGAGGATACGACATGATCTATATTTTGATGGTTTAACCCCGTGACATTAACCCTTCCTGATTTTGTCATATAAACCCCATATTCAACGGCGAGCTTTGTTGCTTGCTCAGGGAGAACTCCTGTCATGGAAAAAAAACCGCTTCTTTCTTTAAGATATTGGTAATCAACCTCACCCCCTTTTCCTATCATTTTATCAGCAAACAAAGTGCGCATCTTTACCACACGTGACCTCATCATACCTACCTCAGCTTCCCATTTCTCCTTTAGCTCAGGATTTGACAAAATACAAGAAACAATCGCAGCGCCATGCTTTGGAGGTACAGAGTAGCTTGATCGAATAATGTTTTTTATCCGGCTTTCCACTTTTTTTGCATTCAAAGCTGTTTTGGAAACAATAAATATGGCCCCTGTCCGCTCCCCATAAATACCAAAAGACTTCGCGCAGGTGTTTGTAACCATAAACTCATGTCCTTCTTCAAAAAACAAAGAAATTGGAAAGGCATCTTCTCTAATACCAGTGGAAAATCCTTGATAAGCAAAATCAAAAAAGGGAAACACTTCTTTTTGCAGCAATAAATAGGAAAGCTCTCTCCATTGATTTTTTGTAAAATCAAGGCCTGTTGGATTATGACCATTAACCTGCATCAAAAAAGTTGATCCTTTTTTCATTTTTTTTACATGATCTAAAAGTTGATCAAAATCAAGGCTGTGTGTTTTAGGGTTATAATAGGGATATAGCTCAGGAATAAAACCACAGGCCTTAAAAATTGCTGCATGATTGGCCCATGTTGGACTTGAAAGAGATAGGAAATTTCCAATCTCGGCTTTTACAAACTCTCCCCCTAATCGAAGAGCGCCTGTTCCTCCAACGGTTTGCGCGCCAAAAATTCTCTCTCCCTCTTTTTGAAAAACTTCTTCTCCAAAGGTCAACTTCTTCATAACGGCAATAAACTCAGAACTTCCTTTAATTGGAAGATATCCCTTATCCATTTCAGATTCTAAAATGATTGATTCCGCCTCTTTTACGGTTTTCAAAAGATAAGGCTTTAAATCCTCTGTGCGATAAACCCCAACAACAAGATCTACCTTGTCTTTTCGAGGATCAGCGCGAAAGTCAGCTGCAAGTCCAAAAATAGGGTCGTCTGGAAAGGTTGTCACATGGTCAAAAAAGCTCATTTTACTTCCTTTAATTCTTTGTACTTATTAAAATATACTAAGCTTTTTCTTGGAAAAGTTACCACCCATTTTTGGGGCGTTAGCTCAGTTGGTAGAGCGCAACAATGGCATTGTTGAGGTCAGCGGTTCGACTCCGCTACGCTCCAGATTCATTTTTCAAAAGAAATCTAATAACTCGACTGATCAAGTTTCACTTTTCCTCGAAATGTTCGATATAGATAATAGCTATAAGCTAGAACAAGGGGTATTCCGATGAAAACAATGAGCAAAAGAATTTTAAGAGTTAAAGGAGATGAGGCCGTATTATGAATGGTCAAACTATTTATTTCTGTATCAATACTTGAGCGCACCATATTAGGAAAAGTTCCGAGTGCAAAAAGAGTAAAAAGAAGTGCCATGCTTAGACAAGAGGAAATAAACCCCCATCCATCATTTCCTCGGCTCACCTGAATTGGAATATTCACAATTGCAACAAGCGTAAGTATTGGGAAAATAAAAAGAATTGGGTGGGACAGCATTCTTTCAATCATATGTCCTTTATCAAGTAGAGTAAAAACCGTTGTTACTAAATAACAAAAAATAAAAAACCCAATCGTACGACTAACCCATTTTCGCAAATAACTATGGAGCTCTCCCTCTGTTTTCATCAGCAAGTAAATTGCTCCATGCATCATAAAAAGAGCTACAACTGTAATTCCAACAATCATTGCATAAAGATTAAAAAAAGCGATAAAGGATCCATGATACACCCCGTTTTCATCAAGAGGAATACCGTGCACAAGATTTGCAAGAACAGTCCCTACACAAAAAGCTATGATAATACTCGCAATACAAAACACAACATCCCAAAGTTGTCTCCATTTTGGGGATTCTAATTTTGAGCGAAATTCAATAGCGCAGGCTCTAAATATTAATCCTGCAAGAAGAATCATACATGGGACATAAAAAACGGAAAACACTGTCCCATAAACCGCTGGAAATCCAGCAAATAACGCGCCTCCAACAATGACGAGCCAAACTTCATTTCCATCCCAAACAGGGCCAATTGCATTAAGAAAAATTCTGCGATATTCATCTTTTTTCGCAAATAAATGCAGTGATCCAACGCCGAGATCAAATCCATCTAACATCGCATAACATGTCATCGCAATAATAATAACAACATACCAAGCAGTTTCAAGTAGTTGTAAACTCATTTAAACCTCTCCCTGGTAAACGTCGCGATAAAGGGGAGCTTCATCCTCTTCTATCTTAAAAGATTCGTCTGGCCCATGCTTTATCTTTTGATTGAGCAAGAAAAGAAACAGACAAAAGAGCAAACTATAAATGACAACAAACATGATAATAGACCCAATCACATACTCGGGATGAATGGATCTTGAAACTCCATGAGATGTACGAAGTAGACGATAAACAATCCAGGGTTGCCTCCCCATTTCTGCAGTAAACCATCCCGCCTGATTTGCTAAGTGGGGGAAAAATACAGAAATCACAAGACCTCTTAACACCCACTTTCCTTTTTCAAGCCTCTTTTTATTCCATAAAATGATGCCAGCAAGAACAAGGATTGCCATCGCTCCCCATAGATAAATCATCAAATGATACAGCTGAAATACAACAGGTGTATTTGGTCTATCCTCTTTTGCAAACTGATCAAGACCAATTACTGGCTCTTTTGCGTTGCGATGCACGAGTAAACTAAGAAGTGCAGGTACTTTAATCCCTTTAACTTGCTCCGTTTTTTCATCTACATAGCCAATAAGAGTCATCGGAGTTTTTTCTTCCGTTTTATAAATTCCCTCTATTGCTGCGAGTTTTTCTGGTTGATTTTTTGCAACGCCGCGTGCTGTATAGTCAGCAGAAATGAGCTGCAGCACAAGAGATACTGAAGCTACAATCAAGCCAATTTTCATAGAGACCCTCGCAAATGCGAGATGTCTTTTTTTCAAAAAGTAATATGCGCTCACACTTAACACTAAAAATGCGCCTGTAATCCAACAAGCAATGATGGTATGAGTCAGCCGGTCCACTGTAGAGTAATTAAAAACCATCTGCCAAAAGTTTGTGACATGCGCATGAGCTTTTTCCCCGTCACCCACAATGGCATAACCCGCTGGCGTCTGCATCCAAGAGTTTGCAACAATAATCCAAACAGCGCTAAAATGAGCACCAAGTGCCACACAAATCGTGGAAAAGTAATGCATCTTCTTACTAACGCGTTCCCAACCAAATAACATCAGTCCTAAAAAGCCCGACTCTAAAAAAAAAGCAAAGATCCCCTCAGCTGCAAGAGCACTTCCAAATACATCTCCTACATATTTGGAAAACCGCGCCCAATTATTTCCAAAAGCAAAAACTTGAACAAGACCTGTCGCAACACCTAGAGCAAAAGTGAGTGCAAAAATTTTCACCCAAAATTGCGTCATCGCTTTATACGCCGGTTTCTTTGTCTTAAGATACATCCCTTCCATGATCACAAGAATCAAACCAAGGCCAATACTTAAGGGGGGGAACAGATAATGAAATCCAATTGTTAAAGCAAACTGAATCCGAGAGAGAATAGTAACGTCCATAGAAAACTCTTAAAAATTTTTTTAACACTAAGAGTTTTACTTTTAATACTCAACCAAATTCAAGATTGCAGTTTTTCTTGAGCGTAGTTTTTTGCTCCTAGAAGAGCTGTCTTTTCATTCAGCACAATTTTTACGGGAATCTTCTCAAGAAGAGTCTTAAACCTACCCTTTCTAAGAAAAGCTTCCATAAACTCTCCTTTTTTAATTTCAGAAAGAATTTTTGGGGCAATGCCACCTCCGAGAAAAACCCCTCCAAGCGCCATGATTTTTAAAGCCGAGTTACCACACTCTGCTCCATAAATAGACACAAAAAGCCGCATCGTTTTAACGCAAATAGGCGACGATTTATTTAAGGCATATTCAGTAATCGCTTTAGCACCAAGCTGTTTTATCTCTTCCGCAATTTTAGGACTTTCCTTCTCACTTAAACAAAAAAACTCGTAAATATTTTGAAGACCCGGGCCTGAAAGAACTCTTTCATAGGAGACATGGCCATATTTTTTTTGCAAGAAGTAAAGCAGCTTTACTTCTTCTTCATCTCGAGGAGCAAAATCTGCATGCCCCCCCTCTGATGCAAAAGGAATATGCTTTTTCCCATCAAAAAAAAGACCCGCCTGCCCAAGCCCTGTTCCTGCAGAAATAAGAGCCTGATTTCCTACAGCGTTACTTGATCCCTTGTTTAAGACAAAAAGCTCATCATCAGGTAAAGTTTGCATCCCATAGGCATTCGCCTCTAAATCATTGAGCAAAAAAACATGGTCAATTCCAAGGTCTTTTACAAGCCTGTTGCTGTCAATTACCCAAGGAAGATTTGTTGCTTTGCAAACCCCTGATTGAACAGGGCCTGCAACGCCAAAACAAGCTACATGAACCTTGTCATCTGAAGCCAAAAATTCTTTCACAATTTCTCGAAGAGACGAATACTCTTTGCTTGGAAATTTTTTTTCTTTAACGCACACATCGTTTGTTTCATCATAAAAAGCTAAGTGCGTTTTTGTTCCTCCAATATCTCCTGCTAAGTACATGCCCTGCCTAAAATTTTTTCCCCATGATTATCGATATATGCTTTATACTAAAAAAAGCAAAGCACTATATAGGAGAATTTATATGTCTAACCCGAATGATCAAGCGAAAAAAAAGGCGTTAGAGCTCGCAGTTGCCCAAATTGAAAAACAATTTGGCGAAGGCTCTATCATGTCTCTTGGAAAATACTCAGCAAATAATAGTATACGTGTCATTCCAACAGGTGCTATCTCTCTTGATATTGCGCTTGGTATTGGAGGAGTTCCAAGAGGCCGCGTTGTCGAAATTTACGGCCCTGAATCTTCTGGAAAATCTACACTTGCAACGCACATTGTTGCAAACTGCCAAAAAGCTGGAGGCATCGCTGCCTATATCGATGCAGAACATGCACTTGATCCTGGTTACGCCGGAAAAATTGGGGTGAATCTAAAAGACTTAATGATTTCCCAACCCGACTGCGGAGAAGACGCATTAAATATTGCAGAAATGCTCGCGCGCTCAAACGCTGTCGATGTGATTGTTATCGATTCCGTTGCGGCCTTAGTACCTAAATCTGAGCTAGAAGGAGAAATTGGAGATACTTTTATCGGATTACAGGCGCGTATGATGTCTCAAGCCCTCCGCAAGCTCACTGCCACCCTTGCTAGGAGCAACACCTGCGCGATCTTTATCAACCAAATTCGAGAAAAAATTGGGGTGATGTTCGGGAATCCGGAAACAACTACGGGTGGTCGCGCCCTGAAATTCTA
>DAOWHK010000153.1 GCA_030641465.1 Parachlamydiales bacterium
ATAGCCCTGGAATTATGGAGCGCGCAGAAGCGTTTATCTTCTTCTTAGCAATGATCCTATTTCCAAATTACTTTACGATTTTTGCAATCATTTTTACAACACTTGTGTTACTAACAGCTGCAATTCGCCTTCATCAATTCAAAGGATGTTCAAATTAAATTTTCATATTGTGATAAGTAACATCCACGTCATCAAGGTCTTCAAGCCAATCAATTAATTCCATATTTGCTTTAATAATCTCTTCATCTACCTCGACAAAGGTCTTTGGAATCATATCAAGCCGTGTATCAACGCATTCGATACCCGCCTCATCAAGCTTCTCTTTCACTTGGTATAATGCATCAGGCGGAGTAATCACAATATAGCTCTCCTCTAATACTTCAAAATCCTCAGCGCCTGCATCAGTTGCAATCATAAAAAGATCATCTTCTACAGCTTTTTCTTTAGAAACCTCAATGACTCCCATTCGATCAAAATTAAAAGCAACAGAACCAGGAGAGGCAATCGTTCCCCCTTTCTTATTCGTTGCAATTCGAATATCCGAAGAAGTGCGATTTTTATTGTCTGTCATAATATCAACAATAATACCAACGCCTCCATGTCCATAAAGCTCATATGTCAGTTCACTAAAGTCTGCCTGATCACTGCTAGTTGCCTTCTTAATATTTCGCTCGATATTATCATTTGGCAAATTTGCAGCTTTTGCTTTTTGAAGAACTAGTCGCAATTTTGCATTGGACTTTGGATCTTTTCCGCCTTGTTTAACAGCACTGATGATCTCTTTTGTAATTCTTGAAAAAACTTTCCCTTTTGCAGCATCAGCCCTTCCTTTGCGATGCTTGATATTTGCCCATTTACTATGTCCGGCCATCTTCTTCCTCGAATCTATTTTTTTCACGCATTATAACATTATTAATGAATTTTTTCGGGTATAAAACAAGAAAATTATATATGATTACCTAAAATCATATGGGAGGAGTTTATGAACGAAGAAATCAAAGAGCGATTAAAAAGCGTCGATAGCAGAGTCCTTCATATGTGGAGGTATCTTTGACCTTGCTAGCAAAGAATCCGAGGTCGCAGACTTAGAAAAAAAGATGGAAGCTCCAGCGTTTTGGGAAGATAAGGAGCAAGCCCAGCTAGTAATTACTAAATGTAATGAGCTGCGTAGTTGGACCATTCCCTACCACGAAATCCAAAAAAAATTTAAGGATACTTCAGAACTTTTTGAAATCGTCGAAGAAGACGATGAGTTGTATCCCGATCTTCTAAAAGAGCTAAAAAGTATTGAAAAAGAGCTCGAAGATCTCGAAATTCGAAAAATGCTCTCAGGTGAGCTTGATAACAAGTCTTGTTTCCTAAGTATCAATGCCGGAGCCGGAGGTACTGAATCCTGTGATTGGGCATCAATGCTTGCACGCATGTATCAAAGGTGGGCACAAAAACGCTCATGGAAAATCGAGGTTGTCGATAAAATTGATGGAGATGTTGCTGGCATTAAAAGTCTCACCTACAAAATTACAGGCTCGTTTGCCTACGGGTACTCCAAAGCAGAAAAAGGTGTTCACAGACTTGTTCGTATTTCCCCCTTCGATTCCAATGCCAAAAGACATACAAGTTTTGCATCCGTAGACGTCACACCGGAAATTACGGATGATATCAACATCGATATTAGGCCAGATGATCTCCGAGTTGATACTTTTCGTGCATCGGGTGCCGGTGGTCAACACGTCAATACAACGGATTCCGCAGTCAGGATGACCCACGCTCCTTCAGGAATTATTGTAAGTTGCCAAGCTGAGAGAAGCCAAATTAAAAATCGAGAAACTTGCTTAAAAATGCTAAAATCGAAACTCTATGAAAAACAAGTCCTTGAAAGAGAACAAAGCCTCAAAGACATTGGCGGGGAGAAAAAAAACATTTCCTGGGGATCCCAAATTCGCAACTATGTTTTTCAACCTTATACATTAGTTAAAGACACAAGAACAAAATACGAAGTCGGTGATATTCAAAGTGTCATGAATGGAGACCTCGATGGTTTCATCAATGCCTTCCTCAAAGAATTCGGATAAATACCATGGATCTTATTACGAAAAGCGCCGACTTTGACATTCGCTACACTCTCCTAGATGATGAAAAATATCTAAGAGAATGGCTAAGCTCAAAAAATATATACAAGAATTTCCCTTTTAATTCTGACGAAGAAGCTAATGATTTGATTAAGAATTGGATCGGTTTTAGTAAATATAAGTGCAGCCTGACAGCTCTTTTTAAAAATGTACCAGTTGGAATTGCAACATTGTTCCTTATGCCCTACCGTAAAGTTGCGCACCTTTCCATGCTCTATTTCATTGTCGACCCTAAATATCAAAGAAAAGGTGTTGGGCATTCTTTGATAAAAAATCTCAAACATCTCGCAAAAAGCTACTTTCGCTTAGAAGGTCTTCACTTAGATGTCTATGAAAACTCCCCTGCTCTTCCCTTCTTAGAAAAACAAGGATTTACCATTATCACCAAACAAGAAAAATTTGTGAAAGATAATGATCAGTACCTATCAAGATACATTTTAGAATACGATTTGAGGAAAAAATGAATATTGCAAGTCAACTTACATTTCGCCTATCTGAAAAACAAGATGCCCTTCCTTTAAAACTATGGCTGCAAGAACCTGGCATCTTAAAAGGCTTTCCAATGATCAATGAAAGAGAAGTTGACGATGCTATCCGTATCTGGCTCAGTTACATTCCAAAAAAATCTACCCTCACAGCACTTCTTAATGGAAAAGCCTGCGGCATGGCGAATCTTTACCTGCAACCCAACAAAAAACTTTCTCATCAATGCCTCTTTGTAATTGTGGTAGACAAGGAATATCGAGGTCAAGGTGTTGGCAGAAGACTTCTTGAAGAGCTTATTAACCTCGCAAAACAGCAATTTCATATTGAGATTTTACACCTAGAAGTATACGAACACAATCCAGCTTTTCACTTATATAGCAAGCTTGGCTTTACGGAATATGGTCGCCAGAAAAACTACCTCAAAGAAAATGGAGTGTATCACACTAAGATACTCATGCAAAAAAGTCTCTGAGCATTCCTTGCATTTCCCTGCTGAGAAGGCGTTTTAAACCTTCTTTTCTCGCAAAACGCCCCATTTTTTTCAGACAAATTCCACGAAAAATAAAAAATAATAATACTAAATTTCTCCAAATTCCATAGAGAAATTTTTTTTCTGTTTTACAAAACCTTAATCGTCTCTTTACATAAATCTCAGTCAAGTTATAATAAATACAACTTTAAAATTTAAGGAGGGCATTCCTCCTAAAAACTTAGACTTAAGGAGGAATTTATGTCAGCAATAGAAGCAGGATCAAACACTTGGGGTGATTCATTTAACTCAGGTATTCAATCAGGAAAAGATGGATTTTCCTACATTTACGAAACTGGTGCATCAGTTGTATCTTATGTTTACGAAACTGGTTGTGACGTTACATCAAAAATCATTGATATGGCAGGACCTTTTTTTCAAGAATGTGGAAATTTTGTTGCCGAGCATAGTACAGAGTTTACCTATGGAGCGATCGCTGTAGGAACGATTACTGCAGCATATATTATTTATACACGTTACAATGCAGAAGCGGCTCCAACAGCAAGTTCTGCTTCAGAAGCAGGAAGCACTACTTCTCCAGCAGAAAGCTCTTCTCCAGCAGGAAGTGCTACTCTAGGAGAAGCGGCAACAGCAGGGGCAGCAGCAGCAGCTCGAACAAGCACTCCTCCTCCAGCAGTATCTACTCCGTAATATTTTACGTGATCAAATAGCAATAGCAAAAAGGGCTTAAACACTGTTTAGGCCCTTTTTTCATCTCAACTTCTAGATAGTAAAATCGATGCATCATCTGATATGTTATACTTCCATAAAGGGAGACTATTAGAAATCATTTCATCGCGAAACTGAACAATCCCACTCTCCATTATCGCTATGCGGCGAATTCCTGAAGGAACATCAATAAGATAGCTTCCAACAAATCGAGTATCTA
>DAOWHK010000177.1 GCA_030641465.1 Parachlamydiales bacterium
AATCAGGTATTGACGTAGAGCAGCATATGCAAAATCACTGGGGGTATTTACCCTGGGAGCGCCCAAAAGATTTATCGAAAAACATTCATGATATTTATCATTCAATTGAGCCGAGTCTACATATTTGTATAGCAGCATCAGAAAATCTTTCGAGTGAGCAGTCTATCCTCCAATCTAGCATCTATTTTGGACATGAAGTTGATGTTATTGGATCTACTCAGGGACAAAGATTTCGAGATTATAAAAAATATCTCGATAACATTCCGGATACCGATGTTGTTTTATGTATCACTGGAAAAGATGCATTGCTTCTTGGAAACGAGCAAGAAATTCTCGAGAAGTTTTTGGCTTTTGAGAGGCCCTGTCTTGTTGCTGCAGAAATGCAGTGTCATCCCTTTAGCCATTTATCATGGCACTACCCAGAGGTAGAGACAAAAATGAGGTATGTAAACTCTGGAGTATTTATTGGTTATGCGGGGTATATTAAAGAGCTGTTAAAAGCTTTTGAAAGCTTGCCAGATGAGATAGATAGTCAGGGGATTTTTACTTTTTTGTATTTATATGATCCAGAAAATATTCATTTAGATCATTTTTCTGACATTTTTTTATCTCTTAAAAATGTCGAAGCTGAAGATTTTGCTTGGGACTATGAGAGAAAAAACATCATGTATTTTCCAACTCACACAAAGCCTTTAATATTGTATGGAAGTGATCAAAGTCTATATCAAGAGCTTGACAATCACTTATTTAATAAGAAAAATCCTTTGAAAGGAAGGATTTTTCCAGAGGATAAACGGTACTCAACCTTTAAAAAAGCCTTAGAATTGATTGAGGAAAGAGGGCTTCAAACAATTGTAGAAACAGGAACTGCGCGCCACGGTATTCGTGACTATATTGGAAATGGGGGCTCGACAGTAATTTTTGCGGATTGGGCCTATCACCATGAGGGATCAAAATTTTATTCCGTGGATATTAATCCTGCATGTATTTTAGAAGCTAGTAAAGCTGTCGGCAATAATCCTTCAGCAACCCTTGTCTGTAGCGACTCCCTTGATTTTTTACAGCATTTTAGATCGCAGATCGATTTTATCTATTTAGATAGCTTAGATTTTGAATATTGGCACCCAGAAATTTCGCAAAAACATCACTTAGAAGAAATCAAATGTGCGTATGATAAACTTGGACCTAATAGTGTTGTAATGATTGATGATTGCGACCTTCCCTTCGGGGGGAAGGGAAAACTCGTTATTGAGTATTTACTTGATAAGGGATGGAAAATTCTTGAAGAGGGCTATCAAGTTATTCTATCCCAAAAGGATTAATGAGCGTCTAATGGCACAGATAAAGGGTTTCCAGATAGTGCACAGGCAATTGCTACACTTTCAGCAACAATTAGATCATTGCAAAAGAGGTTGAGTATGCTATCTGCTATTGCCCAGCAAACAGAAAAGCTACTGCTTGTGCACAAGGCATTTACACTTTCTGGATTCAAAGATGCTTCAGATAAGCAGTGGGAATATAGTTTTATTGTGAGGCAAAGAGCTGTTTCAACAATTGCAAAGGGAATCACAAGAAGATATCCAGCCTCTGCAATTACAACATTTGAAAGACTTCGGGGATTCCTGTTCGGATTGTTTACCCATTCTTGCTCAGGGCCGTTTGGATTTCGAAATGTTGTGATTTGTGAAATAAGACTACTGGAAATTGACATATTGGGTTCCTCCTGTTTTTTTGCATGAATGATTGCTGAATTGTTTGTTTTTTTCCACTTTTTTAAGCTTATTTTGAATATTATTAGAGCTTGTTTTATCATCGTTAAAAAGAGGATGAATCTATGGCAAAACTCTATTTTTATTATTCTTCAATGAATGCTGGAAAAAGCACGACGCTTTTGCAATCGAGCTATAATTATAACGAAAGAGGGATGCAGACGCTTCTATTTGCTCCTAAGTTTGATGATCGATCTGGCGAGCCAATGATTCATTCGAGAATTGGTCTTAAGCAAAAAGCGATTCTTTTTTCTGAAGGGTTTAATATCTATCAAAGTGTTAATGAGGCGATAGATGATAAGGGAAAGGTTCACTGCATTTTAGTGGATGAGGCGCACTTTCTCTCTAAATCTCAGGTAGCTCAACTTGTGACCATCGCAAAAAAACTAAAAATTCCTGTTCTTTGTTATGGTTTGCGATCAGATTTTTTAGGAGAACCCTTTGTTGGAAGTCAGTACTTACTCACTTGGGCTGATACTTTGATTGAGATTAAAACTATTTGCTATTGTGGGAGTAAAGCGACGATGAATATGCGGGTTGATCACACGGGAAAACCTGTAAGCTCTGGATCACAAATTCAAATTGGGGGAAATGAGAGTTATATGTCTGTTTGCATGAAACATTTTATTGAGGAGCTTGGAGTGATTGAGCAACTTGCACTAGTTAATAATTTCGAGGGGTGTAAATGAAAAAGAAAATTCTTCCTTGGATTGTGTGTTTTTCCGCAGCGCTTTTTTTTGCCTACGAGCTACTTCAGCTTCATGTAATGAGTCCTATTGCCCCGATGCTGATGAGGGAGCTCGGTCTTAGTGCAACTAAATTTGGCACTTTAAGTGCAACTTATCTTCTTGCTGATGTTATTTTCTTACTTCCTGCAGGAATCATTCTCGATCGATTTTCTGTGCGCAAAGTGATAATATTTGCACTGTTTTTATGTATCATGGGAACTGTGGGCCTTAGTCAGGCACATTCCTTTGGGTTTGCT
>DAOWHK010000150.1 GCA_030641465.1 Parachlamydiales bacterium
CTGCATAATCAACTCCACCGCAAACCTTGCGACTTTTACAGGAGTCGACTGAGGCTCATCATAACAACTACGGCTACAATTAATTAAACTCCCTACAACCACACTTGTTGCTGCAAAAGCTGCAGCAACAGACGGGGTGATGTCAGTAAAAATTAAAGCTACTCCATAAGAAAAACCAGCACTTCCTAAAGCAGCCCATGCTGTACAACATCCAAGACAACAAGCTTCAAGAGCTGGATTATTTTGCATACTATTATCTACACTCATACGAATCCTCCAAAATAAAAGAAAAAACATTACATACAACTTAAATATTTATCAAGAATTTGTTAAGAAATCTCTGATTAATTCCGAAATTTCAACTTTAGAAGAACTTTTGAAAAAAAACTATTTTGGAACAATAAACAAGTCATGAGATGCAGATTAAAATAATGAGGCCAAGGAATCTGGCCTCAAATGATTAGGAACTTCTCTCTGCCTGTGCAGCGTGAGCTCCAACTCCTGTAACAAGACCTATTGCTCCAAGAGCGCAGGCGCAACAAGTGACACAAGGTAAAATATTTGAAACAACGAATGTAATTAATCCTAATGCAACCGCTGACTCCATTGTGATAACAAACCCCAGAAGGGATGCAGCTTTTACAGAAATAGCTGTGCTAATAAAAAAAGTAACTGCCCACTGAGCTACTTTCACAATCCCTGACTGCTGCTCCCCAATACAGTTTTCGAAAACTCTTTCTACACATGGCTCTACCAGGGCATTACTTGCTCCAAAACCCGCTGCTACTGAGGGGTTAATTGCTGTAAACATCCAGGCAATTCCATAAGAAATACTAGCACCTGTAAAAGCGCTGCATGCAAGACTGCATGGATGACATGTATTATTTTGCACGTTGTTATCTATACTCATACTAATCCTCCAAAATAAAAAAGGAAAGTTTATATAAAACTTAAATATTAAGAAATATTAAAGTGTTTTTTAAGGCCTTTAATCAATTAAATCTATCGCAAACTCTTTACCTTTAGTTTTATAGTGGATTAATTTTTGATTGATAAAATCCATCTGTATCTTTTTTCATAGAACTCATCGGCTTGTGAATATATCGTAAAGATCGCACTGGCTCTAAATTCAACAAACATTTATTTTATTCGCAAATGTCTTTTGAAGTCATCTTGCTTCCTTAGGTAAAGACATCTACTTAATGGAGTGATTATGAAAACATTTTTCCTTGTAGCTGCCATCCTACTTTGCGGCTGCAGTAAAACAGATCACCCTCCCTTTCCAAAAGAGCTTATTTTTGAAGGAGCTCCGATCCACCCCTATTGTATTGTAGGGACGCAGTGGGGAGATTCTTCACGGTTTGAACCAATAAGTCTTTGCGACCCTCTCCTTGACTATAGAAAAGACAACGAAAATTACCGCATAGTAAGCGAAGAACTCTCTTTCGATCCTATTTCCCATTTGGCAGAGTACAATATGCAATACTCTGTATTATTTCTCGATCATCAACCAACCTATACTGACTATACAAACTATCAATATATCGGTACTTTTCAAAATAAGCATGTTATTTTAACAAGCTTTTTTGACAGCTCCGCAACTGGGATCTTTGGAACGCTTGGGTTACTAAAACGCGTCAATGATACCATAGTAAATGCTGGAGAAATAACTGCGGGAGATCGTGCGCATGGAGGTTGGATTTTTGATGCTAAATTAAAAAATCATCTTCTCACTTATTCCCAAAGTTCTACTCCAGATTTTGCCATGCATGCAATTTTAAATGAATCACTCGGAGAATTTTTTCCTCCCAATTTTTCGTACGTCTCTCTTAAGTACTCTGTCGATTTAAATGACCCTAACCTCGTTTCTCATCTAGAAGGTCTAATATTTGATGAGGATTATACGCCATGCGAGTTTCAAGAGGAAAAAACAATTGAGTCTTGTTTTTACTCAGTAGTAGATGAATATGTTAAAGAGGGAAAATACACGCTAGATCTAATGGAATCAGTTTTATTTGCAGAAAAAGTCAAAGAGCGTATCGAGAAACAAACTTTGTAGCAATGGTCTACACACCTTTCCAATTAGAATTGGTCAGCGACATAAGAATGTGACCCTCCCA
>DAOWHK010000173.1 GCA_030641465.1 Parachlamydiales bacterium
AGCATGATGGCAAAATCGCGATCAGGTCTTTTTGTTGCATCAGGTTCACGTTTATGGACTAGGATCATTCCAGTCAGCCCCATTCCTTCTTGAGTCATGGGATCGAAATGGGGATGATACATAAAGGTTCCACTGTCGGGGAAAATAAACTCATAAAGATACGTTTCACCAGGTGGAATAGCAGGCTGCGTTATCCCTGAAACTCCATCCATTCCACAGATGATCAAAACGCCATGCCAGTGGACTGTCGTGGGAGCGGGGAGTTTATTTGTTACATAAATTCTTACTTTATCCCCTTCTGCCACTTCAATCATAGGCCCTGGAACAGAACCATTAAATCCCCAAGTGTGAATAATAAAGCCTGGTGAAACTTCCCAATCAATGGGCTCTGCAGTGAGATGAAATACCTTAACACCATCGATGACTTTGTAGTTGGCAGTTGATCCGTTCGGAACAACTGCAGGCGTGTAATCTTTATAAGGGATTCCGGGTGGTAAGTTCGCTTTTTCAGCTTGAGCCCAAGGTCTGGAGGAAGTGGTTTCCTTACCATAGGACACATTTGAAAGTAAAACGAGCAAACAAAAGCTGATTAATCTACTCATAATGCTTCCTTAAAGGTATCTCAAATAGTTGTTTTCCAAGAACGTGACCATTCAAAAGCGTTTGAAGTGTCACCTTTGATATCCAATATTCCTGTTGCATATGAATAGACTGAATTTTTCTCTCTAATTCTTCACGCTTTGCTGAGAGTAGATGAAAAATCCCTAATTGCATGGCATTATGTTGCAAGAGAGTAGAATGGGTGATCTGTTCAGCTAAAGGAACGATCACTTTCTCTAAATAACGACTTTGTCTATAAGCATTAAGTAGAGAAAATCTAGATGAGCGGGCTTTGGAACGGATTTCTATCGCAAGAGCCGTGTATTGGTTCCATTCTTGCATGATTTTTGCTTGAGCCTTTGCTGAATTGGCCTGACCAAAATCAAATAGAGGAATCGCTAAGCTAAAGGCTGGACCCACATACCATACACTATCATCTCTTTCACTACTAACACCTACGTCGAGATTAGGAAACACTAGCTTTGTGGTATCAATTCCAAATCCAGCGGCTGTTGCTAAAACTCCCTTAAAAGAAACCTTTAGATCGACGCTATTTGCAATTACATCATTTTCAATACCACTAAAGTCCTCTTCTTCTATGGGGATTTGTGTCAGCTTCGAGGAAACTTTCCAGTCAATTTGATGCCCCCAAAGCCCCATGAGGATATTGAGCTTTTCCCTTGCTTCTAAGACGGTAATTTCCCATGAGGCCACTTCGAGTTTTGCTTGTTCAAAGAGAGATCGTTCCAACGATACCTTTAGGTCTTTGATGTTGCCTGCTTCAAATAGCCTTTGGGCTGCTTCATAAGAAAGCTCTGTTGCCAAAAGAATTTGTTTTTTTAAGTTCCATATCTGCTCTGAAGCTTGGAGTCTATAAAAAGCAATTTTTGTCTCCGCAATAACGTCCAAAACCTGGGTAATGACCATGGCTTGTGTCGCTTCTAATTCAGCCTGTGCCAGTCTCTTTTTTAAAGGAATTAGCAGGATTTCTAAAAAATTCTGAAATAGGCTGATATCAATCAAGTCTGTGACGGCTGATAGGGTAGAAAATCGATAGGAAAATGAGAAGATGGGGTTTTTTAGTAGCCCAGCTTGTGCAAGTTGTGCTTTAGCAATTCCAAGATTTTCATAGATTGCCTGAAGGTTTTGATTATTAAGCAGAGCGATCTGAACTGCGTATTCTCCTGTTAGCTCTTTTTTTAGCAATTCCTCTGCTGACAGAGTTGAGAATGAGTCTTGTATGGAAGCATCCCAATAAATGTTTTGACCGGTAAGATCTGTAATATTCTCTTGAACTTGAGAGAAGGCTGGTTGCGGGTTTGTATCGACTCTCATACAGCCACTTATGAAAAAAATCAAAACAAAAAATGGGAAAACCTTCTGAATGGTGTAGCTGAACATCGGCCTCTTGTTTTTCAATTTCGTTGCTTTCAGAAATATCCAATATTGGTGATAGCTCTATCTTAGAAACTTTTGAATTAGAAGAGGCTGGATGATTTTGAGTTTGAATAGGAATCTTATAACTTGCGCATCCTCCCATGAAAAGGAACATTAGAAAGGAAATGGTTTTTACTGATAATTGACACATGATTTGCTTTTAAATGAAAATAAGATTTATAAGCAATTTAAGAAATGGTTATAAAATGAATTGAACTATTCCTGTTATTTCCTTGAAGATAGGTGTTTTATTTGCACCCCATTTTTTTGGACTTTGTTGTTGTGTTGCTATTCACTTCCGTTGTTTTACAACTCCTTCAGCCTTACATTTGGATATAGTTTTTAATACCCCTTCGTATTAGCAATGCCTCTCATAAATAGAGGCAAAAGATCGCGTATTTATGTAGAGGATTGATTGGTATTATTTTAGTATTTGATGAATTATGTTTTCAAAATCGAGGCTTGGATTTTCAATGCAAAGACGCAAAAAGCAATATCCATTTTTTCATATATTCACCCTCGTTGAAAAATAAGAATACTAGATCATATGAGGATATTGTGCAATCAGCAGCTTATGAGAATAGTTCTTAATGCTAGATGAAAAATCCTTTTTTTTTATGCATACACGCATTAGTGTAAAAAAAAAGCCCTGTGGAGTTTGTTATGGCATCAGATAAGAAATTACATTTAAAAAAAGATCGATTTTTAAGGTATTTTTTTATCTTTTTGGGACTATTAATTGTTTCATTATTAGTCTGTCTTTTTGTTCTTAGACATGTAGCGACTCTTCAAGAGCAAAGTGATAACGAGCGGTTAGAATCTTACTTATTAGCTGATGAGCTTAGGCAGTCTTCAGATGATTTGACCAAAATGATTCGACTATATGTCATGACTGGAGATGAGCATTACAAACAATACTTTTTTGAAATTTTAGCAATACGAAGAGGGGAGTCAGTTCTCCCTGAAAAATATCATCAAATTTATTGGGACTTGATTGTTCCTGGAACTCCGAGGCCCCGCGCAGGCACTCAAAAACAAGCGCTAAAGCAGAGATTAATTGACCATGGGTTTACCCTTGAAGAATTTGCCCTTTTGGAAAAAGCCGAACATGCAAGCGATAAGCTCGCTCTATTAGAAATGGATGCAATCAATGCTATGGAAGGAAAAATAGAGGATTCTAATGGCATAACAACTCCTAATCCCGAATTAGCTAGGAAGATTGTATTCGGCAAAAAATACTTTGAAATGAAGCGGCAGGTGATGATTCCTCTGCAAGAGTTTTATGACAAAGTGGAAATTCGGACCAAGCAAAAAGCTCATCTGCTTCATCAAGAAATGCTTCTTACAATTAGCGTTGCAATTATTCTTTCTGCTCTTTCCACTATAGTGATGTTGATTTCTATTTATAAAGCCCTCACTACTCTTTCAAAAGTGACAAGTGATAATGAAACACTTCTTCTAAATGTATTGCCATCGCCCATTGCAGACCGCCTAAAACTAGGAGAAGAGCCTATAGCAGATGAAATTCCGCAAGCAAGTGTACTGTTTGCAGATATTGTAAATTTCACGCAAATCACAACCCAATTAGGGGCCACTAAAATGGTGCAAATGCTCAATACTCTTTTTGATGAATTTGACACCCTTTCAGAAAAGTATGAAGTAGAAAAGGTCAAAACAATCGGCGATAACTATATGGCTGCTTCAGGGATTCCAATAGAGATACCTGATCATGCTCAGCATTTAGCGGATTTTGCCTTAGCAATCTTAGAAAAAATTCAAGAATTCAATAAGAATCATCAGACAGATTTTAATGTTCGCATAGGAATGACCTATGGAGCCGTGATTGCAGGAGTTATAGGCCACAAAAAATTTATCTACGATGTATGGGGAGAAGTTGTGAACATCGCAAGCCGTATGGAATCAACAGGAGAAAGTGGCAAAATCCAGATCACAGAAAAGATGGCCATGATGCTTTCTGACCTATTTATTGTGGAAAAAAATAAAGAAATTGATGTGAAAGGGATTGGGAAAATGGAAACTTTTTTCCTAATCGGGCGCAAAACAAAAAAAGTGCAGACTCAAGGTCAAGATGTAACCTAAGTCTGCAAAAGACAAGCTTTTACTGTAATTCCAATGAGAAATTAGAGTAAATGACTAAAAATGATATTTTTTTGAACTTTTAAGTCAGGTAACGAATCAGTGGAAAGAAGAAGACTATCTTCAATCAATGCTTTTCCCCCAAGAATTTTTCCAAGAGCAAGAAGGGATGGACAAAGTGTTGATTGCTCTTCAGGGGAAAATGCCTTCATAACTCGTTCTTTGCACATTATAACTTTAAAAGATTTTTCAAGATCTAGAAGACCCATAGCATATGGATGAGCATGACTCAGGGCTTCTTTAATTGTAGAATTATCCATGTGTTTTTTTAATACGCTTAGATGAGGCAGGGCAAGTTGATTTAACAGATTGAACTGATCCATAGAGATCATTGAATCTGTGAGTTTTGCTTGGTAATTTGCACAAGCTTTCAGTTCTACCAATTTATCTCTAAGTCCCAGGTGCTGCTCAGCAGAGATTACATTTTTTTCAAACAGGTATTTAATCAATGGAAGGGTGTCCTTTAGCGGGATAATAATTCGGTTTGTTAAATTACGATCCATGCGTGTGTAAACTACTTTAGGATTAAATCTGTTAAGTTCACATTCTGCTAGTCGCTTATTGAAGGATGCATCTCTATTAGTCGGTTCGAGGTACATGTAATTATTGTCTGGATCATATCGATCAGTAAGAAAATATATTGATGAGAAAGGTATGGTTTCTAATCCTGAAGCAATGGCCATTATGTATTCCTTTGGGTTTTATATGTTATGAAAGTGGAACTTTATAGGTAATGCCTAGATATAATGCAATGGAAGAGTGCTTGAAGTATTCCCCGTAAGTTGGCAAAATCCACAGGAAAAAAACATCCATAATCACTTTGAAGGGGAGAATAATTATGGCAATCCAATCAACAGTCCAATTTATTACATATGATGTTGACAGCGCGATGCATTTTGATGAATTTGCAACACATTTATCAGAAAGAGGGCATGAAGTAAGGGTCTATGTTTCTCTACAGGCTACGGCTCAATTTAAGATGTTTCAAGGAGAAAAAATTCCTTTTGAGAGTATTGATGAAAAAGCAATGGAGATTGCTCAAAAATGTAAGGAACTTGGAGGCGTTGTCATCACAGGCGTCAGGCATGCATTTGATATTCAGATGCAAAATGCGCTTAAAGAGTGTGCTCCAGACGTTTATCGTTTGGTCTATTATGATCATCTAGAGGCGCATGTTTCAGAAACCGCTGCACATGTCATGCTTCTTGCAAATCGAGTTCTGTTTGCGAGCGCAAATGTACTGAAAATGCCTTTTGTTGCCGTGCTTGCACCAGCTGCTAAAAGAGAAATTGGTTTTTATCCCAAAAAAGATGCTGAGGAGATCGCAAGCCGCAGAGTTTTAGAAGCAGAGAGTGTAAGAAAAGCTTTTTTCTTTCAAAATGATTTTGAAGATACTGGTCAAAAATTTTTAGTATATCTGGGTGGAAAGAGTGAAGCTTATTTTGAAGAAGCATTCCCAGCTTTTATTGCTATGCTAAATGATGAAGTATTACAGAGTACTATTGTGATATTACATATACATGAAGATGTTCCAGGAAGTGCTGCTGATCAGGCTCTTTTTGAGGAAAAAGCAAAGCAGTCAAAGTTTGCTGCGAACTTCATTATTTCTGAAGTTCCAAGAGAAGATGTGTTAGTACTTGCAAGCACGATTATCTACTATGAAACAGATATGGCACCTCTGTTTGCTTTTTCTGAAATACCGATCATACATGTCGGACATACTCCTAATGAGGATATTTTAGTAGCAAATAGACTTTGCTCGGTCGCAACAAATCCCGCGGAGTTTGCACGGGCTATTGAAGATACAAGCTCGGTACCTTTAGATTATGAAAGAGTTATTCATGAAAAACTTGGAATGCGAAGTGATTGGTCAGAGCGTCTTGAATCAGCAATTATTCCATAAAATTTGTAAATTTAGAATTTACCCAAGTTGGAAAAATACGCGCAAAGTGAAACGACAAAAACTATCATTACGGGAATTTTAATCGGATTAAAATTTTTCAGGCGATAGGTGATGTTAAGTATTGTTAAGACGATAAGTCCAGGGTAGCAAATTTGCAATACCGGCCCTAAAAAGGTAGAAATCCCAGTAAATTCGAAAGTAGATACAAAAAAAGTAAGAACAATTGCTCCAAAAAGCGTTATTTCGTAGCTGATTTTTTCTTTAAAAATTTCTTTTTGGATAAAATCAGTAAATGCAGAAATAAGAGCAATTGCTGTTGTCAGGCAAGCAAGCGCTACCGTAATACAAACTAAGATTCCTGCCTTTGGCCCAGCAATTTTCATGGTGATTGCAGCGAGTAGCTCTTCTTTTCCAAGGAGTCCAAGGTCATTTCCATGAAAAGCGGCAAGGTAACTAAACCCTATATAGACAATTGCTAGAAGTATAGCTCCAATCAAACTTGCGCGAATGGCCGTTCGCATATAGCCAACTGTAGAGCTTGAAAGACGCATTCGAAGACTACTAAGAATTGTCGAGGAAAAGAAAAAAGCTGCTAAGAGATCCATCGTATTGTATCCCTCTTTAAGTCCATGGATAAAAACTGCTCTCTTAGTTTCACTTATTGCTTGTGTGTCAGCGGGTGCAATAAATCCCATCACAATAATTGTAAGAAGAAAACAAAGAAGAAGCGGCGTTAAAACCCATCCGAGCAAAGTGATCAAATAATTTCTTCGCAGAGTAAAAACAAAAATAATTCCGCATGCAATAGCACTAAAATAAATAGGAGAGAGGGATAAAAAAGAGCCGCTTAAAGTGGAATAAGCAAGAGCTATGCATCTTGGCGTAGAGCCAAAAGGCCCGAGTAAGCTAATGATAATGAATGCAAGAATTAGTCCAGGAACTCTTCCAATCCTTCCAAAGAAGGCTTTGTAGTCTCCATTATATAGAATCATAGCAATCGCTCCAATAATCGGCATAAGAGCTGCCGTTAAAAGAAGACCAATAATTGCAAAGAGATTTTTATCTCCTGCATATTGACCAACAGCAAGTGGAAAAATTACATTGCCCGCTCCAAAAAACATGGAGAACATAGTCAGCCCAATCGCAAGCGAATGGGATTTAAAAATATTTGTCATGAGTAAACCTTTTTGTAAAAATCGATCGAAAGTATTGATGATGGGGAGAATTAAATGTGCGCGAGGCGCACAGTAGAGACAAAGAAGGTTAAACTGCTAAGTTTGAAGGGTTTGATAAAACTGTAAAAAACGTGCTGTAACATATTACCTCTTGCAAAAAGTATAGCAACAAATGAAGTTTACAGCAAGACGCGCTATTAATCTTTGATAATTGGCGCTGGATTATTTGCCATAATCCTTTGTTCAAAGTGAACATCTGCCATATAAGCTGACAGCATAGCAATAAATCTGTAGTCGATTAAGTCTTCACGATGAACCTCAACATGCCAGTCATATTCGACGCTATATAGAAATTCTTTTATATGCTTTCTAAACGTTGCGACTTCGATTTCAGGAGTATTGTAATTCACAATAATTCGGGAGGTGCAGGAGGGGTTATAATAAGCAATTGCAAAAGGGTTATAATCAGAATTATTGATAAGGAATTTAGCAGAGTTGACGGTGTTCCAGTAGCCTTCTATTGATCCAAAAAAGCAGTCATCTTGATAAACATCAATTTCCTTAAGACATTCAAAAATGGATCCTAAAGAAACAAATCTTGCAATAGCTGTGCAAATTCCTTCTGGATTTTCAAAGGAATAATTTCTTCTTACACCAAAGGGTTCATCGATGACATTGGGAAAAGAGCTGGGTGTTTGGTATTTCTTGTTGATGTCAAATTCAAAAAATACCGCATCAGATATTCCAAATCCTTCTGTCCAAAATATGCCATCTGGAATGATTTCGAATGAGTAAGCAGCATCTGCTTGAGCATTCCAGATAAAAGCTGCTGAAATGATAGCTAGAAAGAGTTTTTTCATGATAGTTCCTTGATTTTTTTTAAATTATTTAAGAGCATGGGTTTTTTATTCAAGCTTTTCTTTTTTTGAGTGATAGATTATATGTCAGCAAAGGGGATTAAGAAAAGATGTTAAAAAAAGTCAAATGCCAAATATGCGAAAAAATACTACCTTATAAAGAATTATTTCCTGCAGCATTGATTCGAGAATCGATCTTCGAATACATTGAATCTATTTATCCCGACTGGTCCGAAGAGGGATTTATTTGTTTTGAAGACCTGAAAAAATTTCGATCTGCTTACGTGAAAAAAATGGTGTTGAAAGATCGAGGAGAGCTCTCGGATCTCGATCAAATGGTTCTTGAAAGCCTAAAAGAACATGAGCTCATCACAGAAAATATCAACACTCGTTTTGATCGGCAGCTCACACTTGGAGAAAAACTCTCAGATCGAGTCGCGAAATTTGGGGGAAGTTGGACCTTTATTCTAACCTTCATTACTATGATGGGCATTTGGATGATAATTAATATTATCCAATTCACGCAAACCTTTGACCCCTATCCCTTCATCCTACTAAACTTAGTGTTATCGTGCCTTGCAGCCCTGCAAGCGCCAGTGATCATGATGAGTCAAAATCGCCAAACAGAAAAAGATCGGATGCAAGCAGACGATGATTACTGCACGAATCTTAAATCGGAACTGGAGGTACGTCAACTTCACTCGAAACTTGACCAATTTATGAAAAAACAATGGGATAGAATCATGGAATTGCAGCAAATTCAAATTGATCTAGCAGAAGATCTCTTAGAAGGTCAGCATAATAACCACAAAACACCTCCTCCAAAAGGCATAAATCCATGAAAGAAAAAGTAAATCTTCAAGAAAAATTTCAACTTTTTGACACCTACTGGACTCCTAAAATTTTGGGTGAGCTGAGCAATTCTTACGTAAAAATTTTCAAAGCAAAAGGAGAGTTTGTGTGGCATCAACACGATAATGAAGACGAATTTTTTCTCATCATAAAAGGGGAGCTACAAATTCAATTTAGAGATAAAGAAATAACTCTTAAAGAAGGGGAGTTTTTTATCGTGCCAAAAGGGGTGGAGCATAAGCCTTCTGCAAAAGAAGAGACGCACGTGATGCTTTTTGAACCCAAAAACGTGATCAATACCGGAAGTCTTCTCTCGGAAAAAACCGTAGAAAATCCCGAGTGGATCTAGCTTTGTATAGATCTCATGTCTATTCTAATTCGAGTATTTCCTTGTAAAATTCCCCATTTGTTACTAATCTTTTTTTGGGAAATTTGAGGTCTCGCAATGCAGAAAACTTTAGTAGAGATGCCAGAAATACTTCTTGCAGGCATTTGTGTACGCACGAGCTACAAACAAGAATTGAATAAAATGGAGGAAAAAATTTTCCCCTGTGTGCAGCGGTATTTTCACAATGCGCTTTTCGAAAAAATTCCCAAGAGAAAAAAGCCAGGCGTGACATTTTGCGCATATACTGAATATGAGAGTGATTATACAGGCGCCTATACGTATTTTATTGGAGAAGAGGTCCACGCCTTTGATTCAGCCTTGCCCGAAGAATTTAAAGAATTATCTATTCCAGCGGGCTCATATGCAAAGTTTACGACTCCGCCCGGGCCAATGCCAGATGTAGTTGTAAATGCCTGGCAAGCCATTTGGGAAATGTCAGAAGAAGAAATGGGTGGAAAGCGGCGATATCAAACAGATTATGAAATATATGACGAAAGAGCAAGCGACCATCAAAAGATCATTTTGGATCTAGTAATTGGTCTTGAAACCTCCTGAAAGAACATCATTAGATTTCAAGAGGAATAAAAATAGAAGGTATAAATGGAAAAAGAGATTTTAAGCGGATTCTTTGAAGGATTCAATCAACGCAACTTTGTTGCCATGCAAAATATTTATGCGGATAACGCATTAATTCACGGAAAAACTAGGCAGTTAATAGGTGGTAAGGGTGTAGTTGAAATTGTAAATCGTTGGCTTGAAGCTATTCCTGATGCGCAAATTACCCCATTACATGTTAGCCAAGAAGAAAATAATGTGTTAGTCATCCACTGGCGCGTTAAAGGAACTTTTCTAAATTCGATAAGAGAAATGAAGCCAACAGGAATGCCTGTTATTTTTCATGGATTAACAAGCTTTCGTAGTGATGGTCAAAAAATCGTGGAACATTGGGCAACAGTTGATTATCGTCCGCTTCAAACTGCTACAAAGGAGTCGTAATTAATGAGCGCAAAACACACTGTGATGGTCATTTTAGAGGCAATTCCTGGGAAAGAAAAAGAGTTAAGAAAAGCCCTTGCGAAGGTTGCAGCGCACAGCTTATTAGAAAGAGGGTGCATTAAATATCACATCTTTGAAGAAGCGAGTAAATTTGGGCTTTTCGAAGTATGGGAAAGTAAAGAGATACACCTTGAGCAATTTAGTAAACCCTATATTATTGATTTTATAAAACAGAGCGAGCAGTTACTTTCAAAGCCCTTTGATGCTGTCATGGGACAAGAAGTATTACTATAATCTGGAGATCCAGTGAGTTTTTTTAAATATTGTTGCATGGGAGCTATGGTCTTGGTAAATATTTCTGGTTATGCAGAGGAAAAAAAACCAACCGTTGTTGTAATTGGCGCAGGTCTTGCGGGATTAACAACGGCCTACCGGCTATCTACAAAAGGCATTGACGTTCAAATCTATGAAGCACGAAATCGCGTTGGTGGTCGCATCTTTAGCGCAACTGTCGGTGAAAGTGTTGAAGAATTTGGAGCCCTTAATATTACAGACGGTGGGGATGCTGAAAATATTCTTCGTTTAATTGAGGAATTTGATTTAGAGCTGATAGAGAATCGAATGCCTCTACAATTTGACTATTTTGATGGGAATAAGTTTATTCCTACCCCCCAATTAAATCCTCAAAAGTTTGATGTAGAAAACTTGAAAGTGCAACTCAAAAACGCTGCTGAGAAATCAGAAAACATGCAGCAAGTATTAGAAGCTCTTTTTGATAAGGAAGACCCTCTTTTGCAAGTGTTGTCCGTAAAACTTGCAGGTTATGAAGGAGCTGCCGTAGAAAAATTATCTCCTAAATATGTAGAAACTTTATCCTACATGCTTCTTGGAGGAATCTGCTCTGTTCATCAAGCTACTGAAGAAGAAAGTTTTGTAGATCTC
>DAOWHK010000164.1 GCA_030641465.1 Parachlamydiales bacterium
GAATTTTATCCTCACTCGCGCCTTGCCGACCGGCAATGATCGCTCGCTCCGGATTATATTCTAAAGGAGCTTCCTTGTCAAAATCCCAATTTTTGCATCGTTATGTGTATACACAAACTAATTGCTCTTAATTTTTTTAATAAACTAACATTAAAAATATTAGTTCCATTGTTATCAATAATGCGCCTGTTTAAACTAAGCGGGATCGTTTTTAACAAAGGAAGTAATTATGAACTCTATTATAGCAGCCGAAACCTCACCTGCAGCTCAAGCCTTATCTTCTGAAGAACAAATTACTTTAGAGCAAATCAGAGACTACCTGGCTGTGCACGTACTATCTGTTTTTTTTCGTGAGGGAAAATTTGACTATACTCACCTAGCATTTCAAAAAGATTTTTGGAACAACAACGCGTATGCAATTGGAAAAATGCAACAAGATAATAAATCTTTTTATACCCTGTTTACTGTCAGTAAAACTTGGTTTTGGCATGAAATTCAAACGGAATTTATGTATATTACAAATGACAACCCACTACCCTCTCCTTTATTGGTGACAGATATCACAAAAGTTGCTAGTAATTTTCAAGGAAAGGACCTCTCCAATTATCATCTTTTTATCGCAAAAAGTAAAAATGGAAGTTTGCAAAATGGGTCAAAGCTTCAACAGTGGCTTTTCTTTAATATAGATGAAGCATTTGATTTTGATATTTCCCTAACAGATGATGGCTATGGAGGCACGTACTTTTACATTCGTAACCCTCTAAAACAAAACTAAAAAAAGCTCTTATCAACCAAATAAGTATAATTTAAAGGCAATTAGGACCCAAGGGATAAATCGCTTTCAATATGGCTTTTTAAAGCCCCAAGAAATGCGCAGCCATACATTCCATCGAGTACGCGATGGTCAAAGGTTAATGAGACATGCATCATGGACCTAACGACTATAGAATCATCTTCAAGTGCCACTACTTTTTTATGAATGGCTCCAATACCGATAATGGCAACTTCTGGATGACGAATAATTGGAATTCCAATTAATGTTCCAGACATTCCAAAATTTGTCATGGTGATTGTTCCGTCTTTTACATCAGTTGATAATAGAGCGTTAGAGCGCGCCTTTTCGGAAAGCGAGGCTACTTCTTTTGCAATCTCTGTAATATTTTTTTCTTGGCAACTCCGAATAACCGGAACTTGGATTCCTTGATCAACGCTTACTGCAATCCCAAGATTGATCGATTTTTTAAGCACTATTGTGTCATTTTCTAGGGATGCATTGATAAAGGGGAATTCTTTAACAGCGGTAGCTATTGCTTTTGCGATAAAACTTGTAATGCTAAGTTTGTATCCTTTTTCTTCCAAAAAGGCTGCCTTTTCTTGCTTGATATAGCGCATCACTTCCGTGACATCTACTTCACTAATCAAGCTTGCGTGAGGTGCTTCATAAAAAGATTTCACCATATTGTCAGCAATTGCCTTTCGAATCCCGGACATTTTCACTCTTTCTTCTGAAGAGTTTGGGGGTGTATTACGCATTTGAATGTGCTTTTCTAAATCCTTTTTTGTAATTCTACCCTCAGAACCCGTCCCTGAAATTTTTTCAAGCTCCTCAAAGGAAACATTATTTTCTCGCGCAGTTGTTAAAAGGGCAGGAGAAAAGTACCCTGCATGACTTGAGCCTTGATCTTTGCGTTCACTTACTATCTTTTTTTCTTGGGGTTGCACTGACTCGGCACTATCTGTTGATAATATTCCAAGATTTTCTCCAACATCTAACTCTTCATCTGGCTGTGCTACTATTTTCACAAGAGTGCCACTTTCTGGCGATGGAATTTCACTATTTATTTTATCTGTGGAAACTTCTAAAAGAGGCTCGTCTGCCTTCACAAAGTCCCCTTCTTTTTTAAACCACTGCACAACTTTTGCGCTTACGATACTCTCGCCAAGTTTTGGTAATTTTATTTCTATTTCACCCATCGATTACTCCAACCAAGTCACAGCATGATACTGCTTAACATTAATTTGTTTTTCTTTTTTAGCTACATATACTGCAGCAACTCCATCACCTAAGATATTAACAACTGAAGAGACCATCTCTCTTACTCTATCAACTCCTGCAACTAAAGCTATTCCTTCAAGAGGGAGTCCCATAGCATTCAAAACGACAGAGAGCATGACAAGCCCAGTTCCTGGAATACCCGCGGCGCCAACGGCTGCAACAAGTGCTGTTACCATGAGAATGACAATTTTTACCCAAGTAATTTCTATTCCATAAGCTTGCGCAATAAAAATTGCTGAGATCGCTTGACCAATAGATGCTCCATTCATGTTAATGGTAGATCCAAGGGACATGACAAACCCCGAAATATCTGCGGAAATCCCCAGGTGGTCACGAGCGCACTCTAAAGACACTGGAAGCGTTGCAGAACTACTATTAGTAGTGAATGCGAGTACAATTGCATCTTTCATTCCTTTATAAAAGGGCGCTATTTGTAATTTAGACAAATATTTCAAAGAAAACCCAAATACAATCACAACCTGCAAGATGCAGGCGATATAATTACAAACAAGAAAAATAAGTAAGGGCAAGATGACCTTGTGCCCGATGGATCCAACAGCTGTTGCAATAAGAGCAAATACGCCATAGGGCGCAAGCTTCATGATAAAATGCGTGAGTGTATACATGACCTCACTCACCGATTCTAAAAAGGCAAGTACTGGCTTTCCCTTGTCTCCAGATAATGTGATTGCAAAAGCGAAAAATACTGCAAAGACAATAATTTGTAAGATATTTCCTTCTGCAAAAGCTGCGAAAGGATTTGAGGGCACTACAGAGAAAATAAAATCGAGCATGCCAATGTTAATTTTTGCAGAAGTTGAACTCAGGGGCAAAGCTAGGTCTAATCCAGAGCCCGGTTTCATCAAAAACACCATAATCAGCCCAAAGCTAATGGCACATAGGGTTGTAGTGGCATAAAAAATTAATGTACGAAATCCAATGCGCCCGAGTTTTTTAGGGTCATTGATATGACATATTCCTGTGACAAGCGAGGAAAAAACAATAAGTCCGACTAACATCTTTAGTAAATCAATGAACGCCGTTCCAACTAAAGAAAAAATCTCTAACTCTTTTCCAAGTACTAGACCAACAATGACTCCGAGCGTCAAACCAATTAATATTTTTACCCAGGGTTTCATTTTATAAGCCTATTTAATCTTTATTATTTAATAATTTTAGGACGTCACTTTTAAAGGTGTTATAATGTTTTTTTCCTGAGATAATTTGAAATGTTACGTCTATATATTTAATCGGAAAATTGCATTTTACACAGTTTGGCAATTTTACCCAATCCTTTTCGCTACAAAGAAGTAGCTCTCCCCCCTTAGCCTGTGCTTTTGAAAGAAGCTCTTTTAGTTCTTTTTCTTTTGGAGCTATGTGATCTTGAAGCCTCAAAAAATCAACGATCTGGATGCCGCAGCTCTCAACTGTAGCTTGAAAAGATGCAGGATGTCCAAGACCACAAAATACTCCAGCTTTTTTGATATTTTGATCCAATACTCCGTTATAGTCTCGAGCACCAATAACCTTCATGTTAGAGCCAATCACTTTTGCATTTGTAAAGGGCTGAAGCGCTTTTTTCATGTCTTTGAAATGCTCTTCGTCTTTGACATGATGCAGTACTATGAGGTCGGCTATACTTAATCTTTTGGGGTCCTCGCGAAGATAGCCTCGGGGTAGAAAATATCCCCTGCCAAATAGGTCATTACAATTAAGCATAATGACTTCAAAATCTCGGTGTAGCTTTCTATGTTGCATCCCGTCATCTAGGAGGATCAGCTCGGCCCCTTTTGTTTCCGCAAATTTTGCACTTTCCACTCTATTTTTCCAGACAATGACTTGAGAC
>DAOWHK010000158.1 GCA_030641465.1 Parachlamydiales bacterium
AGTTCACGAGGAGGATACGATCATACGGATTGGTGATGTGCAAATTGGAGGCGATCATGTCGTATTAATGGCAGGACCTTGCGCAATTGAGAGCGAAGAGCAACTTGTGACAGTTGCATGTAAGCTCAAAAAATCCGGCGTCAAGATTTTAAGAGCCTCGGCATATAAACCGAGAACTTCTCCTTATAGTTTCCAAGGTCTTGGAGAAGAAGGGTTAAAAATACATAAAAAAGCAAAAGAGCAGCACGGATTACTCATTGAAACAGAAGTGATGGATGTAAGAGATGTCGCACTTGCTGCGGAATATGTGGATATCATCCGCATTGGAGCAAGAAACATGCAAAACTTTAATCTCCTAAAAGAGGTCGGAAAATGCAATATTCCCGTCATCTTGAAAAGAGGAGTATCTGCAACAATTGAAGAGTGGCTTCTTGCTGCAGAATATATCATGGCTCATGGTAACCCCAATGTTATTTTATGTGAGAGGGGCATTAGAACATTTGAGACGGCAACGCGAAGCACTCTTGATTTAAGTAGTGTGGCTGTTGCTAAAAGACTCACACATTTGCCAATCATTGTTGATCCAAGTCATGCTGCAGGTAGATCGGATATTATTTCTGATTTATCAAATGCGGCTGTAGCAGTCGGCGCTCATGGACTCCTTATTGAAGTTCATCCAAAGCCAAAAGAGTCTAGGTGTGATGCAAGGCAGGCTCTATCACCGCAGGAATTTGCATCTCTTGCTAAAGGAATAAAAAAAATTGCAATTGCGTGTAATAAAACAGTATAAGGATGATTATGGATATAAATTCTCTTAGAAAAGAAATTGATGCGATTAATGAAGAAATTATTCGATTATTTTCTCAAAGATTAAAGCTAAGTCTGAAAATTGCTCACGTAAAAAAGCATTCAAACCTTGCAGTTTTTGATGAAGCTCGCGAAAATGCTTTACATGATGAGATAGAGAGACTTTCGAAACTCTATGGACTAGGTCCGCAAGTCATGCAGAACGTTTTTACTGCATTCGTGAATTATTCAAGAGAGGTAATGCAAAAAGAAATTGAGTAAAAATCTTGTAACACTTGGACCTTCTGGAACTTTTTCCCATCGGGCAGCGCAATATCTACTGCCTGATGCCTCTATTGTGTTTGCTAAAACAATAGAGGAAGTTTTCCAGGAATTTGCAACAGATCCCATAGATTATGCGGTTTTGCCCCTTCGTAATTCTATTTCTGGTTGGATTCATAGTTCAATCGATGGGCTTGCAAAATGTCCTTATACTATTTCTGCAGAAGCCAGGCTTCCTGTCAAACACCATTTAGCTGGCTTTGGAAGTCTTAAAGATGCACGAAAAATTCTTACCCATCCCCATAGCTATAAACAGTGCAAAGAAACCATTGATCAGCTCATTCCTAGTGCAGAGATCATTTTTACAGATAGCAATATAGATTCTGCAGAAAAACTCATACAAAAAAAAGACAAAACGTTTGTTGCAATCATTCCCGAAAATGCTGCCATTTTATATGATATTCCAATGCTGCAAAAAGATATTGAAGAGGATGAAAGTAATGAAACTACATTTATTCTCGTGACTAAAATCCCCTCAAAAACATTTCAGACAGCTAAAACGGCAATCCTACTTTTTGAAACAGAAAATATTCGAAGTAACCTTCGTGAAATCTTAAAAGATAATCATATCGATCTCATTCTTATGGATTTCATTGATGAACATTCCCTTTATTACATGGAAATAAAGGGGAATATTACAGATCTTAAAATACGTAATTTTTATGACAAATTAGAAAATAAATATAACATTAAATTCTTAGGATCCTACGTAAAATCATGCAAGCAGCCCTCCAGTTAGTTCTTCCTGCAAAAAAAATCACAGTGGAAATATTCTTTGCATCTTATTTAGCTTTTGTTCCCTATATACAAAGACTTGCTAATCAATTTGTGATCATCACAGATGAAAACGTCAAAGATCTTTACGGGCAGGAGCTTCAAAAAATTCTAAATGCCGTGTTAATTGCAATTCCTGCTGGAGAAATGAGTAAAACGCGAGCGAATAAAGAAAAAATCGAAGATCTGATGTTTGCAAAAAAATGTGGCAAAGATACTTGTGTCATAGCAATTGGCGGAGGGGTCGTTACAGACATCGCAGGATTTGCCTCTGCAACGTATTGCAGAGGAATTCCTTTTGTATCAATTCCAACAACCCTTCTTGCGATGGTAGATGCAAGCATTGGTGGAAAAACGGGTGCCAACCTCCCCTCTCTTAAAAACTACATTGGTGCAATTTATCAACCAAAAGCTATTATTATTGATTATAAATTTCTTGAAACGCTAAGTGATCACGAATGGAGAAATGGTGTGGCAGAAATGATCAAATATGGCCTGATCAAATCTATTACCCTCTTTGAAAAATTCGAAAAAACTACAAAAAAGTGCGAGATACTGGCTTTGATTAAAGAGTGCTGCGAAATCAAATGCAGCGTTGTGCAAGCAGATGTAAATGAAGAGGGTTTTAGAAGAATTCTTAATTTTGGTCATACAATTGGTCATGCAATTGAATCTTTAGAAAATTACCAAATCTCTCATGGAGATGCTATTGCACTTGTAATGATTGGGGAGAGTTATATTGCCCATAAACTCGGATACATTGATATGAATACTTTTCGGCGAATTAAAAACATTTTTCATCTACATGAATTTCCCCTGAAATTAACTAAGCGATTTGAGAAAAAAAAGGCAATTTCTGTCATGAAGCAAGATAAAAAAGCCCTTTCTTCTAAAATACGTTTTGCATTAATAGAAAGTATTGGATCAATGCATACATTTAATGGAGAGTATTGCAAATCGATTGATGACTCTCTTCTTTATGAAACCCTTCAAATGATGAAACGAGAATTTAGTAATGGTGAAATATAAAATAAACCCTGGAACCATTTCAGGAAGCGTAGCAATTCCTCCGTCCAAATCGCATACCCTTCGCGCGATAGTATTTGGTCTGATGGCTTCTGGTAAAACAACGATATATCACTACTTAAAATCCCCTGACACCTCATATATGATTGAAGCAGTCAAGCAATTTGGCGCAAAAGTTACTGTAACAGAAGAGTGCATTAGCCTTGAAGGAGTAGGTGGTAAACTACAACCGGCTGCAAATGTCATTGAATCTGGAAACTCTGGTCAAGTTTTGCGCTTTATTGGAGCAATAGCCGCACTTAGTGATACCTATACGGTAATTACAGGAGATGATTCTATTCGCAGTAATCGCCCTATTAAACCCCTTTTGGAGGGTTTAGAGGGTCTTGGAGCGTTTGCAAAATCCACGCGCCAAAATAACTTTGCGCCAATCATTATCAAAGGCCCGATTAGGCCTGGAAAAACAACCCTTTGTGGCAGTGACTCACAACCTGTTTCTGGACTGCTCATTGCAGCCTCATTTTCAAAAGGTCCCATTCATATCCAGGTCGAAAATCCTGGAGAAAAACCCTGGATTGATCTGACTTTAAATTGGTTAGACAAACTGGGACTCCCTTATTCAAACGATGGATATACACACTATATCATTCCTGGAAACTCTAGAATTGATGGGTTTGACACTATCATCCCTGGAGATTTTAGCTCTCTTGCCTACCCTTTAGTTGCTGCTATCATCACCAATTCTGAGGTAAAACTTTGCAATGTTGATATGAAGGATTCGCAAGGGGATAAAAAAATCATTGAAACCCTGATTGAAATGGGTGCAATCATTGAAATTGATGAAATAGGTCGATCTCTCACTGTAAAAAAAGGGGCAAAACTTAAAGGAATGAAAATTGATATCAATGATTTTGTAGATAGCATTACGATTCTTGCAGTTGTTGGCTGTTATGCAAGTGGAACAACAGAAATTGTAAATGGTGCCATTGCTAGGAAAAAAGAGTCTGATCGAATCCATGCCATTACGACTGAGCTTCGAAAAATGGGCGCAAAAATTGAAGAAAAAGAGGATGGAATGATTATTACTCACTCAGATCTTATTGGCAAAGAAGTTGAAACCTACCACGATCACCGCATGGCACTCTCATTAAGTGTTGCAGCTCTTGGAGCAATTGGAGAGACAATTATTAATGGCGCTGAGTGCGTTACAAAAACTTATGCGACCTTTTTTGAAGATTTTCAAAAGTTGGGTGCAAAAATTGAGGTAATTTCATGAACCTTATCCTTTTTGGATTTAAACGCTGCGGGAAAACCTTCTTTGGAAAAAAAGTTGCAACAGCGTTAAATCGCCCTTTTTTTGATACCGATATTCTTCTGGAAAATTTATTTGAGGCCTCTCATGGGAAAAAACTTTTAACTCGTGATATTTTTAAGCAGGTCGGCCCCATGACCTTTAGAGCCTTAGAGGCGGAAGTTCTAAATTCTTTGCAAGATGTGCAAAGCAGCATCATCGCAATTGGTGGAGGCGCAATCCTTGATCCTCTTAATGCTGATGTATTACTTAAAATGGGGAAAATGATCTATATAGACGTGCCCAAAGCAATCATTAAAGAGCGCATGCTTTCAGGTGAGCTTCCAGCTTATCTCAACCCAAATGATCCAGACGGCTCCTTCGAAGTAATGTATGAGGAAAGAAAACCTCTTTATGAAAAAATTCATGCTGAAAGAGTAGAAACCGATGCAAAAACACCTCAGCAAATAGTCGAAAAAATTTGTTCTTACTGGGAGACTAAAAATGGCAAGTAATTCTTTCGGAAACTTATTAAAAATTACAACTTGGGGCGAATCTCATGGAAAAGGCATTGGAGTAGTTATCGATGGCTGCCCAGCGGGAATCTCTCTTACAGACGATGACATTAACCATGAACTTGCACTCAGGCAACCTGGAAAAACCCCCTACACTTCGCCTCGTGCTGAAAAAGATCATGCGGAAATTTACTCTGGCGTTTTTGAAGGGCAGACAACAGGCGCACCTATTTCAATTGTTATTCTCAATAAAGATGCGGATTCAAGTAAATATACACCCATAAAAAATTTACTGCGCCCGGGTCATGCAAATTTTACTTACCTTGAAAAATATGGAATCTTTGATTATCGAGGTGGTGGAAGATCATCAGCAAGGGAGACCGCATGCAGAGTGGCAGCCGGCGCTGTTGCAAAAAAAATCTTAGAGTATTATGACATCAAAGCTGTTGCGTTTATAAAAGAGCTCGGCTGCATGGAAATGCACCTTCCTAAGATTAATGATCTTGATGAGCTCAAAATTCTTACCTTAAAAAGCCCTATTTTTTGTCCTGAAAAAACCGCTGAGAAAAAAATGATCGAAGCAATCGAGCAATGTATAAAAAATAAAGATTCTGTTGGTGGCATTGTAGAAGTGATCGTAGAAAATATCCCTGTAGGACTTGGTGATCCGGTCTATGAAAAATTGGAAGCGAATCTTGCAAAAGCAATGATGACCCTTCCAGCAACTAAAGGGTTTGAAATTGGATCAGGCTTTGAGGCCGCTAGAATGAAAGGCTCAAAACACAATGATGCTTTTACAAAAGACAAGGCTGGAAAAATTCTTACTAAAACAAATTTTTCTGGAGGAACACTCGGCGGCATTAGCTCTGGAATGCCTCTTGTTTTCCGCGTGGCATTTAAACCAACATCTAGTATCGAAAAAACGCAACCTACAATAGACCTTCAAGGAGAGGAAAAAGCCTTTAATCTTCCAGAAGGCTCTCGTCACGACCCATGCGTTACCATTCGAGCAGTCCCGGTTGTAGAAGCTATGACAGCA
>DAOWHK010000073.1 GCA_030641465.1 Parachlamydiales bacterium
GAAGACAAAGTGCTTCCTCAAAAAGAAGATTTAGAAAAAGCCCTTCGCGAGCTCTATAACTATTAACGTTTAACATGCTTATGTTTTGGCGTAATTTCCGCATATGGAGGAAGCTTACTTCTAGGGGGAAATTGAGGGATTGGATTATTACAGCAATCTAATACCTGTAATTGGAATAAATTTTGCATACGATCAGGAAGTGTTTCTAGCTCATTATTCGCGCAAAAGAGTACTATTAGCTGAGATAGATTTGAAATCGCATCAGGCAATTTGTTGAGCATATTATTTGTTAATTCCAAATCTTCTAGAGAGCTGAGCTCTCCTAGAGATTCCGGAAGAGTTTCCAGGCGATTGTCTACAAGATTTAGGTGTGTAAGGGACTTTAAGCCCCCAAGGGAATCTGGAAGAGCCTCAATATTGTTATCGGAAAGAATCAAAAGTCTAAGGTTAGACAGGTTTCCAAGTGAGTCTGGAAGAGTTTCTAACATATTGTCTGAAAGGTTAAGGTCAGTAAGTGATGTCAGTCTTCCAATGGACGCTGGTAATAGTTCTATATTGTTGTCATAAAGATTCAATGTTTGAAGAACGAATAGCTCTCCAAGTGAGTCTGGAAGAGTTTTTATTTTGTTATGGGAAAGATTAAGAGTTTGGAGTCTTTTTAACTCTCGAATGGATACTGGAATGGCAGTAAACTTGCAATTTGATCCAACTAGAGTTGTAAGTGCTTTTAATCCGAAAGCTGATTTCGGAAAGGGAGGTTTTTTGCTTGTAGGCACTGGCAAGGTTATGGACTTCATGTTTTCGAAATATGGGATACGCCCATCAGGACATAGCAACTCCTCTACATTAACTTTAAATAGCCTTGCGATGTCCGATAATAAAATAATATCATGTGTAAATGGGGGTGTAAGATTTCTCCTTAAGAGATCTAGTGCTTTTTCCTTGGCACTACGTTGAGTCTTTAGATATGATTCGAGGGATCTAATGCCTGTTAAAATGAATTGAGGTACATAATCTTCACTTTCTTTTTGGAATAAATACTGGTCTAATGAGTCGGTATCTGGAATGGCCCGCTCATTCATGCAAAGGGTTTCTTTTAAAAATTTTTGAATATTTTCTGGACGTTTTGCCATTTTACTCATGTATAAGTAAGTTTCTAAGGAAAAAAAAGGCAGGCCATGCAGGCTTCTTTGATAGAATTCTTCCCCTTTAAAAAAATTATCGGCTCTAGAATTAAGAAACGTCTCTCTTTTAGGGTTCAAATGGAAGACAGGGATTTCAGGAAACTTTCTCCGAAGATCAGATGTTGTTCTCATCATAATTTGTTTTACATGAGTATGAAATAACTTTGATACACTTGCATGTGCTGGATCAACTACATATTCAAGGATTTGTAATAACAGTTCTGGAGGTAAAAAACTTAAAAGGTCATTTTTTAAAAAGTTATAATTATTATAATATTTTTGCAAATAATTTTCAAGTAAATAAATAATTGTTTTTTTAGCGTTAAATATCTTATTTTAAAGAGAATGTGGGGTAATAAGAGGGGTTTTTTGCCTATAATCAATTTTTTCAAAAAATATTTTTACTAAATTGCGGCTTTTTTGCGCTTAGTGTGAATTTTAGGCTTTTTTGATAGGGGCTTTCTTGTGTGCTTTTTTTTTCGATCAAAATAGGTTACAACATCCTCATTAATTGAGGGATTTAATATGCTGTAGTGATTTAGTTTCGATCGGATGTGATCTGTTTCCATGCAGCGCATTTTCTCAAGGGACTGATCAAGATGCATTAAACGCGCAAGCAAGCTCTCTTGTGTTTTATGAAGAGCGTCTATTTCTTGTTCGTATGAAAGGTTAGAGGAGATGTTACTAAGAACCTCAGCATTTTGAATAAGTTGATCTAAAGTGAAGTCGATCTCTGTAAGTAGATCTTTTTTACTATGACTCATCGCTTTTATTCTCTTTTGTTTCTATTTTATATATAGAAATCTTTTAGTGATATTGTCAATAGTTTATTTTGTAATTGATAGTGCAGATTTAAGACACGTAGGCCAGTCGTCATGTATTCCTAGTTTTTCGCGGACTGTAGTTGTAAAATCTGCTGGCAGCTCATCGATTTTTTCAAGCGCTCTGCACAATTCCTCTGGAGTTGTTGCAACTGAACATAGCTTATTTGCGACTAAAATGTCGTTATTGGATCCTCCTACTTGAATGGTTGGGATTCCAGCTAGGACAAATTGAGGCCCCATACTCGTTTGATAGTAAAATATGGCATCTGCAAGTACTTGAGCATCCTCTGTTGTTAATTGTGACAAAATAAATCGAGGTGCATGTCTATGCATTTCACATTCCTGGGCGCATTTGAAAAAATGCTCAGCATCCCTATTTGCTTTTTTGGCTCCTGGATGTTGATGAAGGACTATGATTGTGTTTGAAAAGTCTTCGGTATCTATGGCAAGAGAAACCATTTTTAGAAAATTTGGAAAAGCGGAGTTGAAATACTCTTCATTATTCCCTCCAGCATAGACTAAAACTTTTTGCTCATTTTCTAGTAAACTATTTTGGGTAAAAAATGCCTGTCTAACATGTGATTGATCCAAACTACGTCTTCTCGAAATTTTATTAGCTTGATCTATCGGATAAAAACCGATTCCTTGTTTGATTCCAAGTTCTGCAAATGTAGGGTTTTTTGTTAAATTGGAATTTGCAAAAAGCACTTTATTCGCAAGCCTCATTACCTCCATCGCGACTTTTGAGTAGCCACCTGGTACAAAAGATTCCGGATTGTCATAATAGGCCAGTCGACAAACATTTGGAGCATACTTTGCTAAAGAGTTTTGCATCGTAATATTAAACGTATGACCAACATCTGTAATCACAGCCCTCATGTTTTTACACTTCTTAGCTAAATCCATTGCAAGTTCTTCTTCAGAGCCTTCGATGATATCAAAAGGAGTATAAGTTTCAAATTTTGATTGAGCAGGACCTGCTGCATAAATGTTAACTTCAAAGCCTTGATCAGATAAAGTTTTAGCAAAAACAGAAAAATGATGTGCTGGACCTGCATGACAGCAAATAAAGGTGACGGTGGTTGCAATAGCCATTTTTTTCTCATTTAAGGGGAATTTTTTGCTATTATTTACGACTTCTAAATTTTTCTGCAAGACTTAGATTTTTGATTGCTTATCAATAAAAAATAGTGTTTGATTATTACCTATGAAAAGATTTTGTCCACTAGCTTCCGGATCAAAAGGTAACTGTCTCTATTTAGAAACGGGAAGTGCTAAAATACTCGTTGACGTTGGTCTTAGCGCAAAAGCGACAAGAGATCGGCTTGCTAAAATAGATGTCGATATTCACGATATTGACGCAATCCTCGTGACGCATGAGCATTCAGATCACATGCGGGGCCTTGAAGTTCTTGCTGCTGGAAAACATAAAATACCGGTATTTGCAAATGGCGATACTGCAAAAGCAATTTGCGGTAAAATCAAGAAAATTCCTCCGTTTAAGATTTTTTCCACTGGGGAAACGTTTGAGTTTGAAGATTTACAAATTCATCCCTTTAGTGTGCAACATGACACTTTTGATCCTGTCATGTTTACGTTTTTATCAAGTGGGATAAAACTTGGTGTTTGTACAGATCTTGGATTTGTAACAACGCTTGTAAGATCGCATCTGCAAAATTGCGACTATTTATATATTGAGGCAAATCACGAACCCTCGATGGTTCATGCTTGCCCAAGACCGATGATTTATAAGCAGCGGGTTCTTGGCCGGCAAGGACATATTTCTAATGAGACATGCGCAGAACTTTTAAAAGAGATCAGTCATAAAGGGTTAAAACATGTCTATCTCGCGCATTTATCTGAAGAGTGTAATAACCCGGATGTTGCGCTTGAAAAAGTACGAAAAAGCCTTCCAGATCATGTAACGCTCTCTATTGCTTACCAGCATAAGCTCAGTCAAATTATAGAGGGATAAGAAGGCCATCATAGGCCATGGTGACTTCTGCTTCGATATTGCAATCTTTAAGAATGTTTTTATGCATCAGAAGCTTTTCTTCAAGCATTGTGTCTACATGCTCTGGATCGTGATGTGTGACTATCCAATGAGGGCATTTTGTGTGTTTTATTAAAACTGCAGCATTGGAAATGGAGGAATGTCCCCAACCAACTTTTTTTGTATATTCATTCTGTAAATATTGTGCCTCATGAACAATGATATCAGACCCTTTTAAAAATTCAATGAGACTTAAATGAGGCTCAAGAAGAGGGTGATCAAGACCAATGTCTTTGGGATGCCCCATATATCCAAGAAGCATTTCATTGTCTGTTACATATCCAATTGTCATTCCAGGAACTTTTAGCTTAAAACAAAATGTGGGTCCTGGATGATTCGTATAATGGGATTCGATGGAAATTTTTCCAATAGTTGTTGGGAGTCCATCTCGCAGCTCTTGAAACTGGACTTTGGAGTTCATTTCATCAAGTCTTACAGGAAAGTAAGAGTAGGCAAGCATATCTGTAAAAAGCTCTTTTGCATTTTTTTCAAAACCAACAGGCGCCCATACGGTGACATTGCAGTTTTTTTGATAGATAGGAGCAAAAAATGGAAATCCAGTAATATGGTCCCAATGCGTATGTCCAATGAAAAGGTTGACATCTGTTTCATTTGATTTAGCAATTTGCTCACCAAGCTCCCGAATTCCCGTTCCTGCATCAAGAACGATAAAACTGTCTTCAAATCGGAACTCTAAGCTGCAAGTATTGCCCCCGTAGCGAATATAGTCAGCACCGGCAACAGCATTTGATCCCCTTGTTCCCCAGAATTTTATGTAGGATTTATGCGTATCCTGCATAGGGATATAACACTCTTTTTGCGAAGCTATTTTTTCTTCTTGGATAATAAAAGGATCAGGAGTCAGTCTTCCTGCAAAAAATTTATCAATAAGGGTAAATAAATAATTGGGATCAAACGGTTTAATCAGAAAGGAATTGGCGCCAGCTTCAATTGCAGCGTGATAGTTCTGGATCATGAGGTTGTAGGAAAGAATAATCACACCAATATGACGCAGGCTTTCACTCGATCTGATTTTTTTTACAATTTCTATTCCGTGAACATAAGGGAGCATGAGGTCAAGAAGGAGGAAATCAGGCTGAAAAGAGGAGAGCTTTTCCAGGCAGTCGTTACCATTATTTACTGTAATAATCTCGTAATTTAGTGCATCTTTTGCCTCTTGAATGATCTCAATAATATGTGTTGATGGATCGGCAACAAGAATTTTTGGTTTTTTTTCTGTCATCTTACATCCCTGTTATTCAACGAGTTCTTTTTTTGCAGAAAATTTCAAAGAATCAACTAGCACCTTTCTCGACTTAGAGCCCTCTTGCGTGCTGATAATACCGCGTGATTCAAGCTCATCAATAAGGCTTGCAGCACGTGCATAACCAATTTTTAGTTTTCTTTGCAAAAAGGTTGTGGAGGCATTTTTCGATTCTAGAATTAATGTTAGTGCTTTGTCATAAAGGCTATCTCTTGGGGCTTCTGACTCGTTTCCAAAAAGGTCAGACTCGGCCATATTATCAAAAGATTTAATCAAGTAATTGGTAGAGGCTTGTTTTAAGATGAAAGAGACAACGCGATTAATATCTTCATCTCGAATATATACCCCTTGAGCGCGCAGAAGTTGAGAAGATCCGGGAGGTAGGAAAAGAAGATCGCCATTGCCAAGAAGCGTTTCTGCGCCATTTTCATCTAGAATGATTTGACTGTTGATACGACTTGCAACTTTAAAGGAGATTCTAGTTGGAAAATTTGCTTTGATAAGACCTGTAATTACTTCTCGAGAAGGTCTTTGTGTCGCTAAGATTAGGTGAATGCCGATCGCTCTTGCCATTTGCGCAATTCTTGCAATCGGCGTCTCTAAATCGGAGCTTGACGCCATCATTAAGTCTGCAAACTCATCAATGATAGTAACAATAAAGGACATTTTTTTTGGGATCGGAATATTTAATGATTCTTCAAGAGCTGCATCAATTTTTCGATTATTAAATGCTTGGATATTTCTTAGACCTAAATTTTTTAGAATCTCGTAGCGACTCTGCATCTCTTTTACAAGCCACTGAAGCGCAGCGTAGGCCCCATGAGCTTCTGTGATGACAGGAGCAATCATATGAGGGAGGTTTGAATAGCCACTAAGCTCCACTTTTTTTGGGTCGATGAGCAGAAGTTTAATTTCATCAGGCCTTGCATTCATCACAATAGATAGAACAATAGAGTTAATACAAACAGACTTTCCAGAGCCTGTTGCGCCTGCAATTATGCAGTGAGGCATTTTGGTTAAATCGCACATTACATCTTCGCCGCTTACAGTTTTACCAAGAAGGATAGGGATTTTGCACCGATGATTTTGTTTTTGATAACTACTTAGCATCTCTTTAAAGCCCACTTCTTGAGCATGAAGAGAAGGAACTTCCACGCCGACTGCAGCCTTACCAGGAATTGGAGCAATGATCCGAATGGATTTTGCTTGAAGATTAAGAGCGATATCGTTTTCTAGTACCTTGATTTTTTGTACCTTTACCCCAATTGGAGGGTGGACTTCAAATGAAGTGATTGTAGGGCCGCAATTGATTTGGCCAACTCTTGCATCTATACCAAAGCTATTTAGCGTTTCTTCTAAAATATCAGCGCGTTTTTTTAGATCTTTTTTTAACGTCGGTTGATCGACAGCTTTTGCTTGTGTTAGGAGATTTAGTGGAGGAAGTCGATATTGCCTGTAGTTGCCAGTGTAATGACTCGTTTCTTGTTTTGGAACGGAAGGGGCTTTTTTGCTTTTTTCATCTAAATAGGAGTGAATTTCCTGCTTTGGAGCAGCGCTTTTGTTAAACTCTGCATCGACATAAGTCTCTTTGTCTTCTTCAGGAATTTCTGTTTTTATTGCAAGGCCCATCGATTTTAAAAGCGGTTTTGGAGAAAGAATAGGGAGTTTGTGAGGTAGTGCTTGAGGACGGGTTTTTTTAGGAAGCTCTTGCTTTGGAGGATTTGTTTGCATATGTTTTGAAGTTAGCTGTAGAGACTTTTCAATTTTTGCATAGGAACAATCGTTATCTGATGGAACATAGGAAAGCGATTTGAAAGAAAGCGATCCTTTTTTAAGCAGTTTAAAAGACTTAATAACGAGATTTTTTCCTTTTTTTAAAAGATCTAAAACGCTTGCTTCTGTAAATAATATCAAAGATACAATCCCTAATATCGAAAATGTAATAACGACACCGACATTTGCAAATAAATGTTTAAAATTTAGCAGTGGGAGATCGTAGTAAAGATAATATAGAGGAGCTCCACCAAAATAAAAACGGACATAATGATGAGGAAACGGGTGTTGCATCGAGATGGAATGTGCAAGAGTGCGAGAGCTAAGCCATGAGTCGCTTAGAAGCCCGACTTGTGCGAAGACATTTAAAAGTGTGCAAAAAGAAAATAGAAAAATAGAAAAGTAAACAGTTTTAATTCCAAGATGTTCTGGAATATTGTTTCCAATCAGTTTCCATCCAATCCATCCTGCATAAACGATCAACAGATAAGCTCCGTAGCCAAATCCGTAATGAAGGCACATGCTTACAAAGTAACCAGCTCGTCCTAGCCAGTTTTTTTCAGGAACTTGGTCGAAAAAACTAAGAAGACAAAGAAGCGCAACAATGCAGCCGCTCAAAATGAGAAGACCCTTAGCTTCTTGATGAAATAGTTTTTTCTTTTTTGCCATAATGCCTCTAATAGGTATCCATACCATAAATGTGAGTAAATTGGCA
>DAOWHK010000067.1 GCA_030641465.1 Parachlamydiales bacterium
AGATTCTAGATTCTGGCTGAAAAGATTTCTTAAAACTTTATTAACAGACCTTCGAACATCAGGGTCAAGATTTGGATCATAGACCAATTCGACTAAACCTAAGATCACTTTTTCTGGAATCGGGTGGCCACTTTTTGCTATCGCACCGATCACATCAGCAGCGGAGTTTCGAAAAAGGTGGCCAATGTTTGGATCAATGATCATTTCGACTAAACCTAAGATCCCTTGTTCTAGAATCGGATGGCCACTTTTGGCTATCTCGCCGATCACACAAGCAGCGGAGTTTCGAGCAACGGAGTCAAGGTCTGGATCAGAAACCATGTGGGCTAAACCTAAAACCCCTTTTTCTGGGATCGGATGACCCCCTTGAGCTATCGCGCCAAGCGTACGAGCAGCGTTGCCTCGAGCATCGGATTCAAGGTTTGGATCAGAGACCATTTGGGCTAAATCCAGAATCACTTTTTCTGGAATCGGGTGGCCACTTTTGGCTATCGCGCCGATCGCATAAGCAGCGTTGCTTCGAGCGAAGCAGTCATGGTCTGGATCAGAAACCATGCGGGCTAAACCTAAGATCCCTTTTTCTGGAATCGGGTGGCCACTTTTGGCTATCAAACCTAACGCAGAAGCAGCGCTGCCTCGAGCATCGGATTCAAGGTTTGGATCAGAAACCATGTGGGCTAAACCTAAGATCCCTTTTTCTGGGATCGGATGGCCCCCTTGAGCTATCTCACCTAGCGCAGAAGCAGCGTTTCTTCGAGCATTGAAGTCAAGGTTTGGATCAGAGACCATTTGGGCTAAACTCAAGGTAACTTCATCTGGAATAAGGAGGCCTCCTTTGGCTAACACACCGAGCGCTTCCGCAGCCGTGCTTCGAGCAAAGCGGTCAAGGTTTGGATCAGAGACCATTTGGGCTAAATCCAAGATCATTTTCTCTGAGATGAAGTGGTGGCCTCCTTTGGCTATCGCGCCAAACCTACGTGCAGCCATGCTTCGAACACCGTATCTAAGGTTTGGATCAGAAATCATTTGGGCTAAATCCAAGAGCACTTTTTCTGGAATGGGGTGGCCCCCTTGGGCTATCGCGCCGAGCGCAGAAGCAGCGGAATGTCGAGCAAAGCTGTCAAGCTTTGGATCAATGACCATTTGGGCTAAACCCAGGATGACTTTTTCTGGAATGGTCCGGCCCCCTTCCGCTATCGCACCGAGCATAGAATTAGCATTGATTTGAACCAAAAGGTTTGGATCAGAAACTATCCGGGCTAAATCCAAGATCATTGTTTCTGGTATGAGGTGGCCTCCTTTGGCTATCGCGCCGAACGTACGAGCAGCGTAGCCTCGAGCATCGAAATCAAGGTTTGGATCAATGACCATTTCGACTAAACCCAAGATCACTTTTTCTGGAATGGGGTGGCCCCCTTGGGCTATCACGCCGAGCGCACTGAGTTCTCTAAAAGCGTTGCCTCGACCAGTGTGAAATTCTGAATTAACTATATCATCCATTAATTCTTTAATGACCTGATCTGGAATCAGCATTTTTTGTTTTGCTAACTCTTTAACAACTCCAAAAGCCTTTTGTTTTTGAAGCTCTTCAATAATCTTACTACAATTTAATAATTTTTGATTCCTGCTCAGAAGCTCTACCCTCATCTCCATGAAAGGAGCTTTTCTTAGGTATGTGACACAATCCTCCACAAACTTATCATACTGTGTAATCGCTCCAGGATTTGGACATTCTTCAAAACACTGAGCAAAAAGGCGGAGCTCATAGCTTTGCGCTAAATCTCTTGGTTCATTAAAAAGCTCTTGAAAAAAGTTTTGAAGGTGGGCTTTATCTTTATTATGAGAAAGATATCCTGCAGTCATGCGGAGTGTAAGGGAAAACCGGGGATCAAACTTTATTTCTCGAAGCTTTTCTCTTCCTTCTTCAGGTTTTTCTTCAATCAACTCTCCGAGGTAGGTTGCTGCTAAATACTCTTGAAACGTCAAGTGAATAAACTGCCCTTCCCTATCGTCAAATCTGATAAGCCCAATTTTTTCCAATGTTTCAAAATCATCAGGCTGCTTAAAATATAGGGAATCTTTTCCTATTCCTTCCCATGCAATTTCTTCCATAATTTTTACACATGGAATAGTACTCCGTAAATTTTCCCTTTTGCGAACTGTTTCACTATTATGCTTTGCAATTTCAGGTCTTAATAAATATCTTTTATAGTACCAATCCACGACTTCTATATAGAATCTTGTAATAGTTAATGGTTTATTCGGATCAGTAAATAATTCTTCATCCTCGTTGAATAGTTGGCAAGCAAGTGTTAGGTTCAGTGGAGTTTGAGAAAGGCTCCGCAAAAGAGGCCGCTTATCTATGTAATCTTGAAGTTTTTTGGTTTTCTTAGAGGCAGTTTCTAAAGTCATCATTTGATTTGCTGCAAGTGTATCATAAAGCTTTTGGATGTATTCTTGTATCCGATTTTTATCAAAACCCATAATTTCTAGCTCAGCGCTGCAATCGGTTATTCCGGTTGTAGGGCGTGTTGTGATAAGGGTATTTGGAAATTGCTCTATTAATTGTTTAAAAACAGGCTCTCCTCTTAGTGAAAGTTCATCATATCCATCTAAAATAAGTAGCATATCTTCTTTCGAAGAACTCTCAAGAAAGGTCTGATATTCACTGGGCTTAAACCCACATTCCTTTGCTAAAAATACATACGGATCGATTTCTTCCTTAAGGTTACGAAGTTTCACTAAGAAAATCACTTTAAACTCAGGCCACAACTCTTTTCCTTTTATGGCTGCCATCTGCGCAAATGTAGTTTTTCCTGCACCTGCAATCCCGTGAACGATCACTTTTTTTCCTGAAGCTCCTTGATATTTTTCAGGATTAAAAATTTCTGATATTTCTATAGGTCTTTTTACTTTTAAACGTGATTCAAGTGATTCATAGGTCGCAATTCTTCGATCTTCAAAAGTCTCTTCTTCTTTGCTTTCTTTTTTAAAAGGATCCTTTGAAGAAAGCATTACAAGGCTTGTATAAACGTTAACAATCGGGAGAGGAACTTCCCATCTGCCCTTCCGGTCATTAACTTTGAAAATACTAGAGTTGCCGTGTATTTTTTGGTAATGCGTGCAAACTATTTCTGAAAGTTTTTCGATTAAGATACACTCTAAAAAACCATTACTCACTTCTTTGATTTTAATTTTACCATCAGGCACTAAAGAAGCGAGAATTTGCCCAATAGAAACAGCTGATCTTTGATAGCGATGCATTCCCATAAGATGCCCTGCATCATCTAGAAGAGGAGCCCCTGAAGAACCTTTTTCTGTAGCGATAGTGTGAACTATATTATATGTAGTTTTTTCCGTAACAGAGCCCGTTCCCATAATGAGTTTTTTTTGTATCTTCCGGTGGCTTGGGTAATGAATTAGTGAAACATTAGCAAGCTCAGGGGTTGCTGAGCTGATAATTCCTTGGACTAAAATGGACTCAGCCGTATGGAATATCTCTAAAAATTCAGGAGGAAGATCGGTTGTATCTAAAGCTATGACTGTATAATCCAAGCTTTTCTTGGTGGGGTTCTTTTCTCCAGGAGATGGGCTATTAAGAAAGAGTACACCTGGAGCAAAGCGATATGCTTTTTCAGTCCCTTCAAACTGAGCACTGTAGCCCCTTGCAGCAGTTTTAGTTGGGAGGACATGGGAACAGGTAAGGATAACGCCTGATGCTATTAAAATTCCTGTTCCCCCATTATTGGAATTAGAATCAAGGCTGATCTTACAAACGCGACCTTTCCAGCTGTTAAAAACTGCAAGCTGTGAACCTGTTAAGCTGTTGCTTTCATGAAGCTGATCGGTGACGCATTGACCATGGGGTAGTTCTTTAGCTGGGCCTTTCTCTATTGCTGCCATTTTATGTCCTATTTAAAATTTGCGAAAGAGAGAGTTACTTGAATGAAAAAGTTTGAGCTTTTACTGGATAAAAATCTATTGGGATCTACTGTTATATACTCATAAGTAAGGATTGAATTAGGGAAGTATATTTTGCTGGATGAATCTTAGTTTCATTTTGCGAGTGTTTGATATTTAAATTTGATTTTTGTGGCGGGATGGTTTCCTGGTAGTTTTAAATAAGCTTGGAGATTTTGAAGCTCAAGAATTTTCGTTGCGGGAACTGTGGGTTTTGTTCTTTCAATTTTGGAGAGATTGACGCCATCTCTCATTTCATGGGCTCCATAAGAAAGACCTTCTTGCATTTCTTGGTATTCCGTTTCTCCAAAAAAGCTAGACATTCTCTTGGCGATTTCATTATCGCTTTGTCTGAAACAGACTTTTGTTCCACATAGATCAATGATAGTTCTTGTAGAGTGCGATCCGTATTGTTTATCAATTTGTGAGAGGTCTTGTGTTGCTAGAACAATACATCCCCCATATTTTCTTAGTTCTGCTAAAGACTCTTCAAGATATTCAAGTTTTTGTAGGGAGTGAAGTTCATCGATAATGAACCAGATTTTTTTATTGGGCAGTTTGGGATCTTTTGCTTTCATGGCATTCATCGCTACGGAGAACCAAACAGACATCAATGGATTTAAGGAGGCTCTTTGCTCAGTAGTACAAGTGAGAAATAGCCATTGATTGTCGATTGTTTCAGATAAGATCCAATCTCGAATGGAAAATGGGGAGGTTGTATTTTTTAGAGATCTGAAATGCCTTACAATGTTTGCAATTGTGGCTCTTAT
>DAOWHK010000118.1 GCA_030641465.1 Parachlamydiales bacterium
AGTCATTTCTATATCGGATCTGTTTTTTAGCAGCTTTTCTAGGTACATGGCCGTATAGATGCCGCCAAAGCCGCCACCTAATATGACAATTTGTAATTTATCAGAAGATTGACTATTCATTATAAAGTTTGTTTTTATTTTACTTTTAGTAAATTAATAAACAAAAATCAAATGATTTCTATTTTAGTTTCTAATATACTGTGATTTAATGTTGGTTCTCTGGGGTTTAGTGCGGTGAGAGGCTCAATGCAAACAAATGATGCGCCTTTTGGATGATAAATCTGACAGGAGCTCTCTTTTTCTGAGGGCGAGCCATAAAGAATATGTAGCTCATGAGTGTTGGTTGTTAAGATCATGCGGTTTTCATGTAAATCTTCCCGAGGATGAAAGCCATAGTCGGCAGCCTCTTCAAGGGTAAAATGTAGGTGGCTCGGGTTATTTTCTATCCATTCTTTAGGAATTGGTTTCCAGGATTCTAAGTCTCGGTACTTAGGGGTAATATCTCCTGTAATTAGACCGGTTTTTTCTGGAAGGTGGTAATAATAATGCAGTCCAATCACTGAGGGGCGCTCCGAAGTAATTCCGTAGCGAATAAAAAGTCCAGTTGGCAGGAGCCGAATATTTAGCGTCATTTCAAATTCCTGCCCCTCCAAAGTCGATAGAGGAATGCCGTGCCATTTATCTTTTGAGCTAAGTGTTGCTTGAATTTGGGTCTTGCTACAAACATATTTCCAGGGAGCATATCTTGCAATTCCGTGCGAGAATGGATCGTTTACCCCATTTGCTTTGACTTTTGCAATGTGTGGAAAAAGGGACTCATCAAAGGCTCTCGGAAGTTCAGAATCTTTTTTTCGATGAAAGTGAGGGCCAATAAGGGCCCCAAGCCCTGCAGATCTTTCTTGAAATAGAGGAAGAGTAGACTGATCAATTGCTTCAATTGCATTTTTTTTATAACTGATAAGGTTCATCCCTTGGAGAGGAGTAAAGGTAGCAGTTATTAGCTTGTGGTCATTTGTTAGATTTTCTAGTTGGACTTGATTCATAGATTTCCCCCTCTTATTTGTATACACAAACCGAACACTTTTGTTATAGGAAAATGTATGGATGAAAAGAACCCACAAATCTTGCATCAGCCGGCGCACTCTACAAAATTTGATAAGTATCCTGAGCTTTTTCAGCAGGCTGCAGATCTTTTTCAAGGTAGTGTAATAAAAATCCTATCTTTTGGAAGCTCTACAGGGGAGGAGTGTTATACACTCCGTAAATATTTTCCGAAGGCTAAGATAATAGGTGCGGAAATTGATCGTCTGCTTGTTAATCAATGTAAAATATGTAATCAAGATCAAGAGATGCATTTTATTCACAGCCGATTTTCTCTATTAAAGAAGCATTCTCCGCTTGATATCATTTTTGCATTAAATGTATTTGTACGAGATGTAGCATGTCCCGACCTTTATCCACTTTATCTTTTTTCTTATTTTGAAGAACAAATTCAGCAATTTGATCAGCTATTAAGTCCAGGTGGCGTAATTGCAATCAATAATTCCCAGCATGATTTTAGGAAAACGCAACTTTTTTTAGAGGGTAAATACCGTGAGTTAAAATTAGGAGAAGTCGATTTTCAATTTTTTCAAAAAAACTAATCAGTTGTAATTTCTAGGGAATCTTGAGGGAGTATTTCAATCAAGTTTTTTTCTTTCCACCGGCCCTGAAAGTAGCGAAGAGCATTGATGAGTGCTGCAACTACGCTGTATAATATCCAAATATAGAATGCAACTTTTATGGAGCTACCCGGCTTGACTACAAAGTAATAAGTGGGAAGAAGCATAAAGAACCAAATGGTGATCGTTCCATTGATCAAGAGAAAAAATGTATCACCAGCAGATGTAAGAATTCCAGAGAATAACCAGCGTAAATTTTCAAAGGTAATATAGACTGTCATCATTACAAGTCCCATTTTAACAAGGGATTTGACTTCTGCATAGTCTAATGCAGAGGAAGCCGCACCAGGAGAATTTAAAGATTCAGTATGAGAAAAGAAAAAATGGATCAAAGGTTCAGGATAAATAATTAAAAAAGTCGCAATAAAGAGTGTAAAGAGCGTGACTAGAATAAATCCAGATTTTAGCACTTTTTTGATTTCATCAACTTTTCCGGCACCAATTAGATTTCCAGAAATTGCAGCAATTCCTTTTTCAAGTCCAAGTCCAAAAAAGAGGAAGAGAAATAAAATACTCTGGCAGATGCTCGCTACAAGAATGTGAGTGTCGCTAATTTTTGCCATCATCCAATAAAAAATGGCCCAGGCAAGGATTTCAAATGTGACAAAAATAGCCGTTGGTAAGCCTGTTTTAATGATTTTAGAAAACAAAGGGAATTGAAGTCGAAAGATATTTGTGCCAAAAAGAATTTTGTTTTGAGGCTTTAAAAAGATCCATCCAAGAATTAAAACCTGTATAAAAACACCAATTGCAGTTGCCGTCGCAGCGCCCGCAATTCCATAAGATGGAACCCATCCCTTAATTCCAAAAATAAAAATGGGATCCAAGATGATATTGACAAGATTTCCGAGGATTGCAAGCCATTTAATGATTTTGGTTTTCCCCTGCCCGATAAAAAAGGAAGAAAGCGCTGCGAGGAAAGTGAAAAGCGGAGCGAAACAAACATTCCATCTAAAGAAGGTAAGCTCGGTTAGGTTGAAAAGATTGGAATGGAATAAAAAATTTCCCCCTATAAAAGCAAAGGGCAGGAAAAAAAAGATCGAAAAAACAGAGAGCCAGATCATTTGCCATGTTACAGCGCCAAGTTTTGAGTATTGCTTGGCTCCGTTATACTGCGCGACAAACACTTCGGCCATGACAGCAAGCGTCGTAAATCCGAGTTGCACTGACCAAAAAAGCGTTCCAGCACTCGCTGCAGCTTTTAGAGCCTCAGGGGAATAACGTGCAAGAAAGAGGCGGTCGACAAAAACCATAGCCAGCATAGAAAAAAAAGAGATCATGAGAGAGAAGGAAATTCTCCATAAATCTCTGAGGGAGCTACTGCCGATCTTATCCATATTTCCGCTCATCTTGTCTTAAGTAATTTTATCCACAATCCGATTCAAAACTTGGATTTTAACTTCGTCAGCTTTGCTTTAGAGTTTTATCCTCGCTCGCGCCTTGCCTATCGGCAATGGTCACTTGCTCCGGTTAAAATTCTAAAGGAGCCTCCTTGAAAAATTCCCAAGTTTTGAATCGGATTGTGGATAGCATTTTATGTGATGTTAAATTAAATCAATAGAAAAAAAAATTGCAGGAAAAGAGAGGATTTTGTATGGTGTTGTATTCTTTCTAAGGAAATACCTTACCAGGAAGTAAAGCCCGTCGTTTTTGAAGGGTTATGTTATTTTGACAGTAGAAGTGAAGTGATGATAATTTTTAAATTCAGTTTTAAGAATTAACTACTATGTTTTAAATAATAAGTGCTTTTAGCACTTATTATCCTATGTCAATTTTTTTTTTGATTGAGAATTTGATCTTGGTTCAGATTGAATGCTAACGGCGTGGATGAGGCATGCAAGTCGAACGAAGCTCTTCGGAGCTTAGTGGCGAAAGGGTTAGGAATACATGGG
>DAOWHK010000020.1 GCA_030641465.1 Parachlamydiales bacterium
ACATGATTACCCACCTCACAATTATGAGCAATATGACAGTAGGCCACAATCAAACAGCTATCTCCAATTTTTACTACGGAATTTTCATTGCACGAGGAATTTATTGTAACAAATTCTCTGATTTCACAATTTTTCCCTATTTCGACGTAAGTTTTTTCCCCACGAAATTTCAAATCTTGAGTTTTTGTTCCAATACTCGCACTCGGCCATACAACTGTTCCTTCACCAATTGTCGTATTTCCATCGATATAAACATGCGACTTAATGGTTACATTATCTTTGAGCGTTACCGAAGCTTTAATAATCGCATATGCTTCAATTGTAATATTTTCTCCAATTATAGCACCGGATTCAATAATCGCTGTTGGATGTATATTAGACATATTTATCCAATTAGTTGGGTTGATATTTCTTGCCTTAATAAGGCTAACTTTCGATTCACTTCAAATTTGATCAAATCCTACAAGTGCAAATCCAATCTCAGCTTCTGCAGCAATTTGATTGTTGACAAACGCTTTAGCATGTACCTTGCCCCCGCGAGTACCAAAGTGCATCCCTTTAGCGTGCAAAAAAAGCACGTCACCAGGAATCACAGGTTTTCTAAACTTTGCATGATTTACATTTAATAGTACTGCTGTTTTATCTTGATATCCTTTTTGATGAATTAAGATACCCCCTGTTTGCGCTAGCGCTTCTAAAATTAATACTCCCGGCATAATTGGTGCCTCAGGAAAGTGGCCTTGAAAAAATTCCTCGTTAGCAGTCACATTTTTTTGCCCAATAATAGTACTCTCTTCTAAATTCAACGCAATCACTCTATCCACTAGCAAAAAAGGGTAGCGATGAGGCAAAATTTTGACAATCTCCTTAATATCTAACAAAACTGAATCTTTTGTATGATCATCCGACATTTGCACACTCCATCTTGAAATTATTTACAAGTTCTTTTGCAAGAGATGTATTAGAAAAGTGCCCAGAGCGAATTGCAATCACATGTGCGAGAAATGAGTGACCGACTAAAGATAGATCGCCAATAAGATCTAGTATTTTATGACGAACCATTTCATCATTAAATCTTACTCCCTCTGGGTTTAATACTGAATTCCCCTTAATGATTACTGCATTTTCAAGAGTCCCTCCCTTGATACTACCTTGCTCGATGAGTGGAACAATTTCTTCATATAAGGAAAAAGTACGTGCAGGAGCTATTTCACTTTTATAATTCTCATCCCTTACATGAAATGTATAAAATTGAGACCTTAATAAAGGCGAGTCTGGATAATTCAGCGTATAACTCACTCGAAACTCATCTGAGGGCAGAGCCACTAAATGCACATCACCTTTCGACCAAAAAATTGGACTTTGGAGACGTAGAATTTCTTTTTTTGCAATTTGATAAGCAATTCCAGAAGATTCAATAAGTTCTACAAAAGGCAGCGCACTACCATCACAACTCGGCACTTCTGAACCATCTACTTCAATAAGAATATTATCTATATCGTATGCTTTGAGAGCAGAAAGAATATGCTCAACCGTTTGGATGAACACATTGCAATTACCAATAATCGTGCATCTCGGAGTTCCTCTTACAAATTCAACAGTTGCGGGAAACTTAGGTTTATCATCTAAGTCCACTCGTTGAAAAACTACCCCGTGGTTTTCAGGCGCCGGCCTTAAAGTAATATTTGTCTTGACCCCTGTAAAAAGTCCATTTCCAGAAAGGGAAACGGGCTTTTGAATCGATCTTTGCTTTCTACTTAGCGACGAAAGTTCCTCCGATCCTGACATAATTATCCTTCCAGCTTGTGTGTTATTTCGTGATCGATCATTTGCGACTTTACCTACGTTCGTTTGATTTTATAACGCATGTTTTTTTTCCTCAAGTGTAAATATTTTTCTATCTATATACAAAGCCTTTGTCAAATCCACAATTCTTCAAGTGTTTGTGTCTATACTGAATCTACCACTTTGATAGATGAATATTATTTTTTCTGCTTACCTAAAACAAATAAACCGAGGAGAAAAAAGGACAACCCAAGAACAAAATAATTCCCAAGTATTGAGTAAAGAGTAATATGCGAATGTACATTGACCCGCGTTTGCAACACCCCTTTTTGCCACTTAATTTGACCGTATTGATCCTGAAATTGATCAACAACGCGACCAAAACCATCAATCACTGCGGTACCACCTGTATTGCATGCACGCAAAGATGGGACTCCATTTTCTATCGAACGCAGTCGGCCTTGATTAAAATGCTGCCTTGCGAGACGAGAATCTGGAAACCAATCATCATTTGTAACGTTCACAAGCAATTTTCCGCCTTCCCTCCTTCCTTCGCGTACGAAGTGACCAAAACATTCATCATAACAAATAGAAATTGCAAAAGGCACTTTTCCTTGAAAAACTTTTGCCACCTTTCCCCGAGAAAAAAAATCAGTTATCCCATACTTACTTACAAGGGGTCGTAAAAATTCATAGGGTAAATATTCAGCCAAGGGGAGCAATGCTCTTTTGCCATAACTCTCAATCACAGAGTGCTGTGGGGTAAAATGAAATGCTGCATTATAATTCCTCCCTGTTTCCTTCTCCTGATGATCAAATCCTACAACAACTTCAGCAGAAAAATGATCAGCTAGAATTCGTGTAAAAAAAGCATTCGTCACGACCCACTCTTTTTTTGCATGAATCATTCTTTGAGTAGCATAGGGCTCTACTAGGTATTTTCTTAGAGCCTCCTCTGAAATACCTAGATCTTTTTCTATTAACAATGAAGCTGTTTTATAGGGATATATTGCAAGATATGCACTAAATGAAACTGCAACCTCTGGAAGGACAATCAAATCAAATGAGGGAATTTCTGTGGATATTATTGACTGAAAAACGTCGTGCCACTGCTCAAATGGTGAAATAAATTCTTCTACGCGACCATTAATTAAGGTTTTTTGATCTGGACGTACCCCTGTTTGAACAAGAGCGATGTCTAAACTCACTACCTCTTGCTTTGAACGCTCTATATAGATTTGTATTACACCAAACAAATAAGGCATTAAGCCACATCCAACCCATATTAGGCACGCACGTGGAGTTTTATAACAATAGGTTGCTCTAACTGCTAATAAATTAACAACCATTACCCAGAAGGAAAGAAAAAAAACGCCCCCAATAGATGCTAGTTGAGAAGACCAGTCGTTTGCTGACAATGCAAGCCCTACTTGATTCCAAGAAAACCCACAAAAAACAAAAAGGCGACTCCACTCCAGCAGCACCCAAAAGCTTGCTATCGCTCCAATCCTTACAAAAGACAGCTCTTTATTTAATGGAAACAAGAGATTTAATAAACCAAATTGAACTCCCAACCAAATTAGAATTACAAAATATACGAAAAGAATGTAAATCCCGTGATACTCTAAATTTGCAAACCAAGAAAATTGAATCGCTTGAACTCCAAAAAACCAACAAAATGCGAGAAAAAACCTTCTTTTTTTTGATTCAAAAGAAAGAAGGCCTTTCCAAAAAAGAGCATATCCACAAAAAGCTGTTATTACTGAAAGCAAAGAGCTCCAAGCTGGCTGCCCAAAAGCGACTAAAAAAAAACTTATTACAATACTGCAAATATGCATCAGGCAACTTCTTTTTTTAATGATGTATAAGCAATAAGAGTCAATAACCCTCCGCAAATAGAGAGATTTTTCAAAAACAAACCAAGTTTTATGTCATGCAAGGCTCCTTGATACAACCAAAAAGGATGCTCGATAATCGTTACCGGAAGAAGAAATATTAAAAGTAATAGAGCTCCCAAATTCACTTTTACACCAAGAAGAACAAATACCCCTCCGACAAGTTCAAAACAAACTGATATCCCGAGTAGTACTGGCACATAAGGAAGTAATATTTCCGTAAATTTACCCGTAAACCCTACCCCTTCTACAGAACTTTGCCACTCACAAATAACACTTACAAATGACTCTTCCATTGATTGCCAGTCAAAAATTTTATTTAATCCACTAATAATAAAAATAAAACTCATTAAAAACCTACCGATAAAAACCAATATCATTGATTACCCCCATTATTTAAAATAAGTCTAACATATTATTTTTTTGAGCTATTTCATTCAGTAATTAATCATTGATTAATAATAACTATACCCGCAAAATGTTTTCAAATTAACTTATAATATATATATGAAGCCATTTAGACTCCACCATACCTTGCAAATTCTCGAAAGTTTTGAATCCAGCACTCTACCACTAGATGCGTTTTTAAGCTCCTATTTTAGAAAGAATAAAGCAGTTGGATCAAAGGATCGAAAAGAAATTTGCGAAACTATTTATGGCATTACTAGATGGAAAGCTTTACTCGACTATCACTGCAAAGGCCCGGTTACCTGGAATGAGCGTATTTCTCTTTATTCTACTTTGCGTCCTTCTGAATATGCCCAAGACGCAACTATTCCGCTGCATATTCGCATGAGTTGCCCTAAACACTTATTCGATTTTCTTCAAAATTCCATCGGAGAAAAAAAAGCCATAGATTTTTGCTTAGCATCTAACACTAAAGCTCCTGTGACGTTGCGTGTAAACCCCCTCAAAACTACAAGGGAGCACCTATTTACTGCTTGGAAAAATCGCTTTCCCGTCTCCCTCTGCGAAAAATCTGATCTTGGACTCATTTTTCATCAAAAAATCAATTTTTTTGCCCTCCCTGAATTTAAAAAAGGCTTGTTTGAAATTCAAGATGAAGGATCTCAACTTGTTGCAAAACATCTTCAAATTAAACCCTCTGATCATATTTTAGACTATTGCGCGGGTTCTGGTGGAAAAACACTCGCTTTTGCTCATCTTACACAAAATCAAGGGCAAATATATCTCTACGATATTAGACCTCATATGCTTATACAAGCAAAAAAACGATTAAAACGTGCAGGAATCCAAAATGCTCAGCAACTAACCGAAAAAAAATTAAAGAGCAATCTGTTAAAAAATAAAATGGACTGGATCCTCCTTGATGTCCCATGTAGTGGAAGTGGAACAATGAGACGAAATCCTGACATGAAATGGCGCTTCCAATTAAACTCAATTGAGGAGCTGATAATAAAACAAAGAGATATTTTTGAAAAAGCTCTTCCTTTTCTTAAAAAAACAGGAAAAATTGTGTATGCAACTTGTAGCATTTTTCCAGAAGAAAATGAAAAACAAATTCAATACTTTATCGAAAAATATCAACTCGAGCTTGCAGAGCCCAGCTTTTCTTCCTTTCCCGAGAAAGGAAAAATGGACGGCTTTTTTGCAGCTGTCTTAAAACAAAAAATTTGATACTATTTTAATAAACTTAACCCCTTGCAAATGATCATGAAAAAAATTATCTTTTCCTGTACTGTCTCTCTCCTAACAACACTTTCTGCAAACTTTACTCCTGCGCCAATGAATGATTCATTCATAAACTCTTCAAAACAAGTAGAACCTAAGATGATGATTCACAACCGTCCTCTTGCAAAAATCAACGGCAAAGTCATCTCTCTTATGGATGTAGTCAAAAAAATGAATGTTTTTATCAACGATAATCATCCGGATGTCCGAGATTCCGAGATATCTCTTTATCAATTTTATTCAACCAACTGGCAATCGATATTCGGAGAAATAGTAAATAATGAATTAATGCTCCTAGATGCTGTTGATAAGGACATGCCAATTAGTGAGGGTGATATACATGAAGAGATGGAAGTCCGTTTTGGTCCGAACGTGATGGAGACGCTAGACTACATGTCTATTAGTCATGAAGAAGCGTTTGAAATGATAAAGTCAGAAATTCTAGTAAGGCAAATGCTTTATTTAAAAGTCCACGTGAAAGCAAAAAATAGTATTACCCCAAAACAGATCAAAAATTCCTATCAAGATTACTTAACCTCAACAGCTTTGACAGAGCAGTGGCAATACCAAGTACTTTCAGTGCGCGGTGAAGACCAAGATAAATGCCTGGCAATGATTACAAAAATCTCCAATTTAATTCAGGAAAATCATCTAACCTTTGAAAATCTTCAAGAAAAGATCAGCAATGAAAATGACTTTGTACCTGAAGGGGTTCGACTCTCTATATCTGAAGAATTTGATGTAAATGAAAAAAACCTATCAAATGAACATCAAATAGTTCTTTCCAACCTGATGCCAGAGCAGTTTAGTAAGGTAGAAAAACAGCAAAGCAGACACGGCAAGAATTCCGTTTTTCGTATTTTTCACCTCAAATCTCATACAACTAATCATCCTGAATCTTTTGATCTCATTGCTCAGGAGCTTGAAGACAAAATCTATAATGATACTTTTCAAACAGCTCAAGCAGAATACGTTGATAAACTTATAAAAAAATATGACGTAGAAAAAGACCCCTATTTCGAATCAGCCCCAAATGACTATCAACCATTTACGATCTACTAATACAACATGTCACATCAATTATATCGCCCTTCATCCCTACTTGCTTTTTTATCGGAAAATACTGTTTATCCAAAAAAGCATCTCTCACAAAATTTTTTGATCGATGGGAATATCATCAAAAAAATTATTCTGGCAGCTGCAGTAAAGCCAAATGATCTTATTGTCGAAATTGGTCCTGGCCCTGGCGTACTCACCGAAGCCCTGCTACAAAAAGGGGCAACGGTTATTGCTATTGAAAAAGATACACTATTTGCAAACAAGTTACATCGACTTGCAGAAGATAGATCAAAACTGACAGTCTACTCCCAAGATATTCTCACTTTCCCTCTGGAGGAGACACTAAAGAATTATCCTGATAAGCAGGTTAAGGTTATCTCGAACCTCCCTTATCACCTTACCTCACCCATCATTGAGAAACTCATTCCTTTATATCAAATAATCTCCACCTTAACTCTTATGGTACAAAAAGAAGTTGGTAAACGGTGCACAGCTGAGGTAAATAGTAAAAATTATTCCTCCTTTCCTCTTTTTCTTCAGTATTACTCAACACCCAAATATTTATTTTCCGTGAGTGCTAGCTGCTTTCTTCCAAAACCAAAAGTAGACTCTGCAATTGTACAATTCACGCTTAAAGCGCCCATTGAAACGATGGACCCAAAGCACTTTTTCCTCATCACTCGAACCTCATTTCAAAATCGACGAAAAATGATCAAAGCCTCTTTAAGATCTCTATATCCAATAGAGCTCATTCAAAAAAATCTCCAAATCATTGGATCCCATGGCAATGCCAGGCCGCAAGAATTATCATTTGCTCAGTTTATCCATTTCGCTTCTCTTTTTCTTGAAATAAGCCCTCCCGAACCAAAGGGCACAAACTAAAGCCGCAAGTACACTGTGTCCAGACCGCAGCTTTCTCTTCCAAAAGTTTTTTATCCGCTTCATAACTTTTGCTTGAACATCGGATGCAGCCTCTATTTCCACTTCTCTTAGCAACTTGTGGGTTTCATCAAAAACACAAACTTTGCCAACTATGTCATTTTTAGCAATTGGAGCATGAAGTTTATTCCACACTAGTTTCGTGAAAATTTGAGGCTCTTCTGATGGAAAATATTCAATGGATACATCGCGACTTACATGTGCAACAAGTGTTTTTACTCCCCCTACAACTTCCTTTTGAAATTTCATATCACCCTTGCAAAATAACTGCCGAGAAATTTTAACTTCAGAAAAAGCTGCATCAAAAAGGCGAATTGCATCTTGATATCTTTCATTGGAATTTTTCCCACCAAGAAGTATGGCTATTAATTCACGATCATTTTTTTTGGCTACTGCAAATAAATTATAGCCAGCCGCTGAAGTATATCCCGTTTTCATTCCTGTTACCTTTGGATAATAAAAAACTCCTTCTTTAAGTAATTTACTACGTGGGGTAAGGATCATACTAGATTGCTTATTTGTAGTAGGCCTCTCATATTTCACAGTAGAGGTCGCTTTGCGAAAGAAAGGATTTTTTAAACTACATCTTGCCATGATGGCAAGATCTCTTGCGGTTGTCCTATGTGTTGGAATATGCAAACCGTGAGGATTAGTAAAATGCGTAGATTTACATCCAATTTTTTTCAAATATTCATTCAATTCTTCCATGAATTGATCAATACTCCCTGAGATATGGTGCGCGAGGACATTTGCAGCATCATTGCCAGATGCAACCATTAATCCATAGAAAAGAGATTCAAAAGTGAGCTGTTCCCCTTGTCTTAAACTAAAATGCGTACCATCAGTTTCTAAAATATAGTAGGGCTTGGCATAATTATTATTTCTTTTGGTTTTAGGAGAAATTATTCTAAGACATTCTCGCGGCGCAACGATCACTTCATCCATTGACCTTTCTTCCGATAATAAATAGCCCGCTGTTCCAACTTTGGTAAGGCTTGCTGGAAAGGCTAAATCATCTGCATTCTTTTGATAAAGAATGGCTCCACTGTCAGCATTCATAAGTATTGCAGATTTTGCAAATGTCCGAACCTTCAATTCATCCGCGCATATAGAAAACGGAAGTACAAGAATCAGCAATACCTGGGCAAGGGCTTTTATATAAAAAAGAAATATTCGAGACATGCGATAAATTATGACGCTAAAGATGAATTTTTTCCACATTTTTGAATTGCCTCTGAAATAAAAAACAAAACAGTTCTTTAAATAAAATAATGACCCAATTATTACAAAAATATACTAGTAATTCAATCCTTGTTCATTATTTCGAGGATAACCTCTTGAAAGCGAGAGAACCTACAACGTTATTCTGAACTCTTTTTATGATTGAATATTAGTAATTTAAGTATAGCAGAAGGAGGAGAGGCTCAAGAAAGAATTTTAGAGCGACTCTCACAACCATCTACCCAGGATATAGAGGATGAATCCCAATCAGCTTGACGAAACGTTTAATGAATTTGCATCAAATATTGCAGGTTGGATTCCTGAAGGAATAATTGAAGTCAATATGGAACTTCTAGAAGAACTAGGACTATTACAAGGGTCAAAGCTTGAGGAGGATATCTCCCCTGATCAACTTCCACACTATTTCCATGTCATTGAGACTTCAGAGAAAGTCACTCTTTTCAATCATCAATTCGTTGTGTGGATTGTCCCAAAATCCCTTGAAGATACTTCCACAACTTTAGTGTTTATTGCTTTACTTACATCAAAAAAACCTCATCTTGAAATAGTATTTTCCACAGGAGGAGTTTACAACACACCAAAATATGTATTAAAAATACTTCGACATTATCTTACAGAAGTTATTGATACCGAAGAGGCTATTTCATCAATTGAAAAAAACCCAAAGAGCAACTCATAACATCCTCTTCTTTAAACTAAGAATATTTTCATTACCTATTCTTTGATAATGCAACTCATCCATAAATTTATGGATGAGCAAAATTCCAAGCCCCCCTTCTTTTCTCTTTTCAAGTGATGCTAGTTTGTCAATTGCAAGATTTTGAATAAGTGGATTAAAGGGAATTCCTTGATCAACAAGAGTCCATTCAGCTGATCCGTCAATCTCTATAGAAAATGTAATTGTAATATTTCCTAAATGTGTTCCATATGCATAGTGAATAATATTTACGAGGGCTTCTTCAAGTGCAATTTCTATCTTTCTTGAATCTTTAGAAGAAAATGTGGTGTTTCTTAAGTGTTTTTTTATCCACTGCAGCATTTTTGATAAATGTCCTAAATCTGCAACAAAATCAGCCGATTCCATATTACCCCTGATAATTAGCGGTTTATTAAATGGTTAAACCTCAGTCCATTAGCAATCTTTCTCCCTATTTTATTATAAAGAGGCGTAGATGCTGCGTCTGATGCACCTTCTTTAGAGTCCAATTGACCAAGGGAAAAATTCAGCACAGACTCTCTTACTCCTTTTTTGTTGATAAAAGCAACATCATGAATGGAGTCTGAATCAACAAAATCAAAAGCTTCACTTGCAGAAATGATTGTATAAGGGAGAGTAAGCTCGTTTGTTTGGGTATTTAGGAGACGAAGACCCACTGTTATTTCTTTCCGTCCTTCACTTGGCCTTAAACGATTAAAAAGCTTTTGGGAAGTAGGGTGTCGATCATACTGATATCCAATTTGTTCATTTCGATCTGAAATCATATCCACTTCAAGGACATAATCTCCACCATCTGCTACATAGCGATAATCACCAGAAAGAGTGATTTGGTGAATGATGGCTTCAGTAAGCTTACCATTTAGGTCCCCTTTTACAAACGGAATAGAAATTGACATTGCACTCTCTTGAGAATGGTCATGGGATGCAATATGATATCCACATGAAGTGAGCGCAAGTAAAAAAAAAAATCCTTTAATCATCTAGGCTATCGGCAATAATTACTGGTGTCTTTTCCGTTTCTATTTTCTCCGCTTTAGAGTTGAATGTGAACGAAAGTGTTTTTAAACGTTTGCGCGACTTAATGGCAAAGGATGTTTCAGGATAATTATCAATAATGTTTGTATAATAGATTGCTGCAGCATTGGCTTTTTTTGTCCGTTTATAAAATTCACCAATCTCATAAAGCTCTTTTGCCAAGTTTTCTTTAATTTTTAATACAATTTGCTCCGCATCTTCAAGGCGCTGCTCGCTAGGAAAATGTTTTCGGAATTTCCGTAAATTGATTTCAGCAAGATCAAGCAGGGTTGGATCTGCAAACTCTTTCTTGCAACGCTGCTCATACACTTCTGTAATCCCTAAATAAGAATTAGGTGCAAGCGCATGTTTTGGAAACCTGCGAATTAATGTCTGATATGCATCCACACTTTCCTTGTAATCTTCAAAAGAATATAATAGCTTGCCTTTTTGATAGAGTGATCTAGCTGCCAAATCATGCCGAGGCAAAGTGGTAATGACTTCATCATAAATCTTTACTGCGTCATCTTGCGCTCTTGCCCACTTTGGAAGTCCTTTAACTCCCATAATATGTTTCCTAGCTCCATTGCTATAACACTCTGCAATTTTGAATTTATATTCGATTGCGTCTTCAAAATATTTAGGGCTTGATTCTTCTTTTAAATAGAGGGTAAATTGCTCGTCAGCTATCTCTAATTTTTTTCGATAAAAATAGCCTACTCCTAAATAATATTTTGCAGCAGATGTAAATGGCGATGAGGGATTAGACGCAATCAATTGCCTGCAACTTTCAATAAGTCTGGACCACTCACCCTTATGATGAGCATTTAGAATCGCATGATATTGGTCTTGCACAGGAAGCTCGTAATACTTCGCTTTTGAGTTTTTTTCTTTCGCACACAATGAAGAATTAAGAAAAACCCCTGAAATTGCAATTAATACTACACAAATATATTTCATTTTTATTTCCTTTAAAAGAAGTAATTTAGTTAATACTACCTTTATTGTCAATGAGTTGATGTTTTATCATAAAGGGCAAACCACGAAGTAGTCCTTCAAACTCTTGATCAAGGCGAATGCCCCATTCAGATTGAATATGCATACTTCCAACTGGTTGATTTTCTGCAATAAATTCTATATGAACTGCAGTATTTCCTGAAAATTTATAAAAAACTTTTTTTAAATAAAGAATGTGACTTAAGTTAATCTTTTCAATATCTACTGAGATAAGAAGTTTTACAAGCTGCTCTTTTTCCCGTCTTTGATCCTCAAACGAGACTTGATTCGCCTCTTTAACCATTTTTTTCTCTCTCATTTTATCAGATTTGGCTTGTTTTTTTGCGAGAGTAAACGCTTCATCGCACTCTTTAAGATTCTCTTCTTCTGTTAAAGCTAAATCTTCAAGATAGCGCGCTCTTAGTTTAACCTCTTCATCCTCTTTTTCTATTTGCACAACGCCATAAAGTAGCTGATTTTCATTAAATAGATGACTTTTTTCTTCATACATACTCGGCCATACTGGCAATTCAAAACGTTGTATGCCATCACTAATCACGAGTATTGCAAACTTTCTTTGACTTTTGGATGTAATTCTAATACGAACACTCTCAATAATAAAAACTACTTTACATACACTTTGATGGTCAAGCGAGGCAAACAGCTCAAATGCTGTACATCCAAGTTTCTTAATCAGGTCTCCAAATTCTTCCATTGGGTGACCTGTAAGATAAAACCCAAGAAGTTCTTTTTCCCTTTTTAACATCGATTGTTTAGAAAGCACGAGCGTTGTTTCTGGCGGCTTGAGGTCTTTCGTTTCTTCATTGTTTACAGATGCAAACAAATCTAAGACCCCTTTAGACTTTTCTTTTTGTTCGCTTGCTGCAGTATGAAAAAGGGGGTCTAAATTTTCTTGAAGAGAAGCT
>DAOWHK010000193.1 GCA_030641465.1 Parachlamydiales bacterium
GACTCCCCCTCTTCAAGAAGAGTAGTAGATGCTGCATAAGAGATTCCGCTAATATGATTGCGCAAAAATTCTTTAATGAGCTTTTCTGCCCTGCAATACCGTTTGATGACAAGTAAATTAAGAATATCAAGTCTTGTATGATGATCCACCATTTTTGGATATTCGGGCATTTGTGGTACATGCCTTACATCACTTGGAGCAATGGAAGAAAAAATTGGGTGCTTGCTTCTATCCCACATCATCAATTTTTTTTCAGATTCTAAAAATTGATACAGTGTGACGCATGCAAGATTTAGATCTAATTCTTGACCAATAAGGCCAAAAGCAATATTCGCTTTTACATAGGAATCGACACTTGTTCGTAAGATACTTCTACTAAGAGACTCCCCATAATGTCCACTTTTTGCAATTGCAGACGCAGCAAGTCTCCTAGTTTCTGGATCAGAGCAAAACACCCATTTCATTAATACATCTTGTCCAATTTTAGCTTCAAATCTAAGAGCTAAGAATGCTGCAGAAATAGAAATAACAGAATGGGAGTCTCGTGTAAGAGTCAGAATTTTTTCTCTAAGAGCCTGATCAAATGTAATTTCGAGTAGGCCAAGAGTATTTAGTGCGCTAATACGCACTTCAAAGGAAGAATCACTTAATAGATGCGTCAGGGAATCAACATACTCCGATAGATCAAGATACGCAATAATATTACAAGCTAAGGCCCGCAAGCTTGCCCTATTGCTTTTCAATAAGACATCTAACTCTTTTTTTTCTAAATGCCGATACATCGAAACCAAAGAGCTTGTTGCTACTTGTTTTTGCTCAATTGTACTTCTTGTGCTTGCAATGATCTCTTTGAGTGAATCACTCATCTCCTTTACTTGCATTGAACCTAAAGCCTGAATAACTTCAAGCTGAACATACCACACTTTTTCCTTAGGAAGCATTTCTTTAATTTCTTCGATCAGTGTTTGATCTCGATATTTTGCAGCAAGTTGCACAGCCATTGCTCTAATAAAAGCATTAGAGGAATGAAGCTGTTTAGTGAGCATTTTAACCGCTCGAACGTCTTGAGTATAAAAAGCTCCCATCATTGAAGCCATATTCACTTGAAGCTGCGCTGCGCTTTCACATTTTTCAAGAACGCTCCAGGCTATCGTCTCAAGCAGAGTAAAGTTTTGATCTTCGTATTGAAAATATTCAGATACTTTTTTCCAATGCTTCATCGCTTCTTCATCACTTCCACTTTCTGCAAGTGATTGAATTAAGGCAAAATGGAGCTCTCTTTGGAAGGGTTCTTCTTGAATTCCCAGTTTACATTCATCGATTGCGGAATAATAATCATGAATCAATCGATGAGAGTGAACTCTACGAATACTATTTGCTTTTGCAAATGTAAATACAGGAATAATAATCAATATCAAGAGAAAACGCAACATATGCCAACTATACAAAAAATCTTAAATAAGATATATTTGTATCACAAAAAATTTTCATGGAGAAAAACTATGATTAGTCAGATCGGAGAAGTAACAATTCCTGTTACAGATCAAAATAGAGCTGTGGAGTTTTATACAAAATGCTTAAATTTTGAAGTTGCTCACGATATTCCCTTTGATGAAAATCAAAGATGGATTGAGCTTAAAATTCCTGGAACTGAAACAGCTATTGTTCTATTTACAATGGAGGGCCATCAAGACAGAATCGGAACACTTTCAAATATTGTTTTCAACTGCGAAAATTTAGAAGATACTTTTGAAAAAATGACTCAAAATGGCATTGAATTTGTGCAAAATCCTACGAAAGAATCTTGGGGATCTTTTGCACTTTTTAAAGACCCTGATGGCAATATTTTTTGCGTATCATCTCATGCAAGTGCAGCAGTTTCTTAAGGAATCTCTGATTAAGCTATAGCGCCGAGCGTTCTTCCTCCAATGAGGTGAAAATGCAAGTGGAATACCGTTTGCCCAGATTTTGAACCCACATTTGTAAGTAACCGGTAATTATCTGCGACTCCAAATTCTTCAGCAAGATTCTGTGCTACTGAAACAATTTCCCCCATAAGGGTTAAGTCAGCTTGAGCCATCTTCTGCAAACACGAAATTTCCTTTTTGGGCATGATAAGTAAATGCACTGGAGCAATAGGATGAAGATCTTTGATTGCAAGGATCCTATCATTTTCAAAAACTTTCGTCGCAGGGAGTTCTCCGCGGATGATCTTCCCAAAAATTGTACCCATGAGATCTCTCCTAGGAGTTATTTAATACGTATTCCAGAGCTTTCATCGCAGCTTCTTTTGTTTCCCAAACGGAGATAAAGAGTCCTTTATGGCAAAAAATTGCTCCATTAATTCCCGAAATTTTTTCCAATTCCTTGTCAAGTAACCCTCCCCATTTTTCTGGCAGCGGAATACGCACTTTCATTTTTTCCTCAAATGTTGGTGGTATGCCACGTAATTTCCAATGGTTTCCTGATGGCATAACGACAAATTGTGCAGGATGGTTTAAACCTCCTAACTCAAAAAAAGATTCCATCCAGGGCATGGCAGCATCGAATAGCAAAAAGTTGTTGTTTGGATTCATGCTTTCTTTCACATACTTTCGGCAATCATGAATGTATTTATAACGCTCTTTAAGCCTTTTCAAATGTCCATACGCAAAATCAAGAGCTTCAAAAAATGCCTGGTTCACTTCTTTTACACTTGCTGCATAAGTAATCGGCACAAAATTGGAAATAATACTGGAATAAGAGCAATGACCAACTCTAGGAGTGATGCGCCCATTATCAATTGCATCCACACCAAGTATCAGTGAGCGATTTAGAAAAAAATAGTATTTTTCATCAATTACCTTTGTATGTTTTAGATATTTTAATATCATCCCAGCACTGCTTAGCTTTCCACGGTACTCCGATTGGTGATGATCAAACCGTTTTTGATAAAAATCATAAACACCACCTACATCACAAACAAACTCACAAGTGTCAATCACCTTTGGATCCCTTGTTCGATAGATGTGTTCTCTATCGATAAGATCATATAAAAGAAGCATTGCACAGGCCGTTACTTCATCAGCATGAAATGTCCCGCTGTGTGTTGCGCAGCTCCTTCTAAGAATTTGATTTTCCATATAAATAAATTAGTAATCATTGTAAACTTATCAAGAGTATGCTCAAAAGAGATAATACACAAGATAAATATATTAATCGTTACGATGTATGCATAAAAAATTTTTCGCCCACCATTTTGATCTTGTGACTCCCGATGGAAAAGTCACACATAGAAAAAAAATTGATAGTAATACTCTCGAAGTTACTGTCTTGATTCAAGAAATTTCTCAAGAATTTGTAGGCTTTCAAATTGATAAAAATCGTATTTTTTTTAATCTGAAAAGCACTTTAGCGCAACTTGGCTTGCATTCAAATGATTTACATATAGAACTGACTCCAAAACATAATTCAGCAACTATTGACCTTCGCATCTATGCTTTAAATTCACTCGGAAAAATCCTTCTTGAACATATCTCCATTGGAGCCTTTATTGGCAAACTTTTTGCTGCAGATGATAGGCGCTGCGTTCGAACTCCTGCATATCTTTCTAGAATGTTTGGACGAACAGACAGGAACGGAAGTCCTCTTCTAACGCTTGGAGGGATCGATGGAAAAGAGGAGCTGCAACTAAAAATAATCGATGGACGAACTGTTGCATTTCTCCCTCTACTACAGGGCCACATCCTCTACGATGCAGCAATTCAAGGTTTTTTACCAACAGTTGCTAAAGCGCTAGAATGCCCCGAATTAGAAACACGAAATTTCCTCAAACTTCATCAGACTTTAAAAAATGAGGCCCCTTGCTATGTTAAGAAAAATCAGCTGCTTCTTGCTAAGACGCATCCCCTACATATTCGAACAGTTTATGGACGCATAGTCAATGATTTACTTCCCTCTGGTGTTTCACATACGAGCGCATCTATTTTACAGCCCGACACCAAAGCCTCAGGCGATATTTATGAACTCTTTGGAGAAAGTAAGGATGAGCTAAGAGAAATTCCTGTGGAATTTTATACGCTCGAGCCTTATCGGGAATTTGTTTTTTTTGAAGATCGTGATCAATTGCAAAACTGTATCGAAGATAAAAAAACGCTTTTTAAAGCAATGAAAACCGCACCATTGCCTGAAAACCTTAAATGCGCGGCATTCATTGCTAAAGGTGAGCAGCTTCTTAATCTGCGTTCCAAAGATTGGGCCGCGAAAGTTTCTACAGACGGTTTTATTCAAAATGATCCTATGTATGCATTTCTTGAAGCAATGGAAGATGGAACAATTACAAGTCAGGGGATCCTCTTGACACGCTACCTTCCAGCTCCCTTTATCAAACATCTTTTGATAAACGAACAAGTGATCGACTTACTAAAGGGAATTTATTTTGAAAAAGGCTCTTTTGATAATGGGAGGTTCTTTTCGTATGAAGAAGAGCTACTGCTATGTGATCTAGCAAAATATCACATCCCTGTTTTCTGGTTAAATCCCTCCTCTAATGCTTTATTAAAATACACTCCAAAATCCCAAAAAAAATCAGGGATGTTTGTGCCGCTCAATCAATCGAAAACATTTACACAGGCAACTTTTATTGGGGTTTATGGATCAAATGCAGCCATAAAAGATGCAACTTTCTTTTTACAGGAACTGCTAAAAGGACTGACTAAGCTAAAAAAAGACGTCAATCACCCCTTGCTTAACCCCAACACCCCCCTTGCTGTGATTACAAATAGTAGTCAAGAGACTATGAATATTGGAAATAAGATCGCAAAGGATTTGAATGTTCTATCTTGCTCAAATATTTCAAGCTCAAAATCCCTACTTGAAGTAAACCCTCATGTGGATGCAATAATGCCCTACTTGAAAGATCAATTCATAGAAAGGAAAATAGAGCCAAACTGTGATTTGCCGATCTTTTTTATAGGCGAGATGGAAACGGATTTTGACCTTTTAATCGAAGAGCTCCGCAGACAAAAAGAGCTCCCCTCACAAACTCCTGTCTTGCTTTTTGGCAACTCTAAGTATTGGAAAGAAAAAATATCTCTTAGATCTCTTAGCAACAGTTTTTATATAGTACAAACTACGCAAGATGCCCTAAAAATCTATCGTGATTTCTTTGGGGAGTGTTGAGAAAGTCGCTTTACTAAAGACTAGGTAGCCAGCCACGAGTTGCTGCAATTTGAAAAAATATCACTGCAATCGAACCCAAAAAAATCACAACCAAACTCGCTTTGCCACCTGGCACGCGAAACTGCCCCTTCACTTTTTCCACATACCTTCCCTTCCAAACCATGATTGCTGGTAAAATCCCATATAATACTGCAACAAAAACCCCAGCGTATCCAACAGCTAGAATAAATCCTGTAGGATAAAAAAGAGAAAACAGAAGTGGTGGAGCAAACATCAGAATCAATAAAAGAATTA
>DAOWHK010000165.1 GCA_030641465.1 Parachlamydiales bacterium
AATGAAACAAAGAAAAAAAGAAGTTTTTGGAAAGTCGTTTTTCTCATTGAACTAACAGATCTCGCTTTTGCACTCGATTCAATTCTTGCAGGGGTGGCTTTAATAGGAGTGGTCTATCACCCACCTAAACTTCCACCCAAAATCTGGATTGTATATTTTGGAGGGATGATTGGGCTGATCCTGATGCGTTTTGCCGCAAAATTTTTTGCAAAGCTCATCGACAATTTCCCAAAGCTTGAAAAATCGGCGCATTTAATTGTAGGTTTTGTTGGGTTAAAACTTTTGCTAGAATCGATTTTAAAATTTGTGATCATAGATATTAAAGGAGGATCCTATGAAGGATTACCTCTTTTTGGAAACCTTATTTTTTGGGGTGGGATCATCCTACTTTTTGTCCTCGGACTTATTTCTAATAAGCGTTGTAAGCAATAAACTCTTTTGCCTCGATATAATCTTTTTTTGGCTCTTCTTCAAAGCATTTAATAATAATAGAAACACCTGGTAAAACTTTATCTGAGACAACTTCTAAATACTCTGAAGAAGAATAAGACTTGCTTGCAGTCGAAATATCTTTTTCCTCAAGTACAACAAAATATTGATAGTTGTTTTGCACAGTCAGCTCAGATGCTCGAAGAAGCGCAAATTTATACGCATCCTCCTCAGTCGTATAGGAATTTCCCCTAAAAGTGATACTAAATTTATCTTTTGCTAAACGAAAATCGTTATATCCCTCTTTACTATAAAAACCCATCGATTGATACCTCGTAGCACAGCCCCCAAGGAATTGGAAAATAGATAGCGCTATTGCAAAAGAAACGATCATTTTTTTCATAAGACTCTCCAATTTTGCTACTAAAATCGTCAAAAAACAGAAAAAAATCAATGCTTATTATCCTCTTTCAAACTAAAATAGCCTCATGGTTAAAAAAAATCCGGGAGAGCTCGTCTCTAATCGTCGCGCCTTCCACGACTACGAAATATTAGAGACTCTAGAAGCTGGCATTGCCTTGCAGGGCACTGAGATCAAATCATTAAGAGATCATGGCGGAGCTTTGCAAGAGGCTTATGTGGTCATTAAAAGCCATGAAGCCTTTCTTATTGGCAGCTCCATCGCGCCCTATAAATTTGGAAACATTCACAACCATGAAGAAAAAAGATCTCGCAAACTTCTTCTTCACAAAAAAGAGATTGACAAACTCCAAAAGCAAAGTGAACAAAAAGGTCTTACATTAATTCCTCTTGCTCTCTACTTAAAAAAAGGATTTGTGAAGGTTAAAATAGGCATTGCACGCGGAAAAAAATCCCATGACAAAAGATCCACGATAAAAGAAAGAGAAAGTAAGCGAGATATTGAGCGCGCGCTGAAAAACCAGTAGGGTATATTTTAAGTTGACAGCGCATTTACCATCGCCTATCCTGTGTGTTTTGTTATAAAAGCGGAATATTTAGTATGAAATTGATTGTCTCAAGAGCTGAACTCGCAATCTTAATTGGAAAAATCCAAAGCATTGTTCCTAGTAAACCGACCATTCCAATCCTTGCAAACATCTTGCTGGAAGCAAAAGATAATGAACTCACAATCAGTTCAACGGATTTAACAGTGAGCATGAAAGCATATACCGAAGCTGATGTGATCGAAGAAGGGGGCATTACCCTTCCTGCAAGAAGATTTTTTCAACTCATTCGCGAAATTACAGTACCTCAGTTAGAGATCCAATCAACAACTGGAGAAATTGTTTATATTACAGCTGGCTCTTCAAAATTTAGACTCCATGGAATGCATAAAAGTGAATTCCCCTCTCTCCCCGATCTGTCTGATGCGAGCTACTTTCCAATAAATAGTTCTAATTTTAAAGAAACACTTTCCCGAACAGCTTTTGCAGCAGCAAGAGAAGATAGTCGCCATGTACTAAACGGAATTCTCACAACTATTCATGATGGAAAGGCAACTTTTATTGGAACAGATGGAAAGAGACTTGCTAAAGTAATGACCTCAATCGACCTTCAAGATCAGTTAAGCAATAATTACTTAGTACCTCTAAAAGCTATTGAAGAAATGGTGAAAATTCTCGAAACGCATCCTACAGGGAAAATAGGCCTTCTCGAGGATAAAATCACGCTTGAAGTTGGATCCATCTGCCTTATCGCAAAACTCCTTGCCGGAGAATATCCCGATGTGAATCGAGTGATCCCAGAAAATCCAACGCATAGTATCATGCTACATCGAGAAGAGCTCTGTAGTCTACTAAAGCAAGTCTCCCTATTTACTTCAGAAAAAAGTCAATCTATTCACTTCATCTTCAACAATGGAGAACTTGAACTTGTTGGAACAAGTAGCGATATTGGAGAGGGAAAAGTTTCTATGCCAGTTGATTACTCTGGAGATAGATTAGAAGTGGCTTTCAATCCCCATTTTTTTCTAGATATCCTGCGGCACTGCAAAGATGAAACAGTTTCTTTGGGAATTTCCAATCCCTTTGATCCAGGCCTCATCACAGACTCATCAGACGCTCTTTTTGTTATCATGCCGATGAGACTCCAGCCAATTGAAGCTTAAAACTCTTCTTTTACGTAATTTCAGAAATTACAAAGAAGCTGTTGCTCATTTTGACTTAGGTATAAATGTCATTTACGGAAATAATGGCTCTGGGAAAACAACCCTTCTTGAAGCCATCTATTTTTTAAGCACTGGACGATCCTTTCGCACTCCCCATCTAAAAGAAATGATTCGCCACGGAGAAAGTGCTTTTTATCTTGAAGCTCACTTTGAAAAAGATGGAGTACTAGATGCTCTAAAAGTGTTCTTTGACGGAACTACTAGAAAATTTCATTACAATCAAACGCAGTACGCAAACTACTCGCAGCTCCTTGGCATCATGCCCTCTGTTCTTTTTGCGCCGAAAGATGTCAGCTTAATTGCAGGCATGCCAAATGATCGTCGCCGCTTTCTTAATCTACAAATTGCACAATCAGACCCTCTCTATGTTTATCATTTAATGCGCTATAGTAAAGCGATGAAACAAAGAAATGTCCTATTAAAAAATAAATGCGTGGACAGCATCGAAGCTTGGGAAAAGGAAATGGCAAAATCTGCAAGTTACCTTATGAAAAAACGAAAAAGCACAATTGATCACCTCAATCATTTTTCCTCTAACATTTCCTCAACACTTACAAATGAGGAAAATCAATTTGAAATACACTACCAAAGCTCTCTATCCAAAATACTACCAGAAGAGATCGAAGAACTTTTTAAGAAAAATCGCCGAAAAGAGCTCATCTTTGGCATGTCTCTTATCGGTCCTCACCGCGATGACTTTAAACTGCATCTTGATAAAAAAGATGCAAAAGCCTTTTCAAGCGAGGGGCAAAAGCGCTCTTGCCTTTCCGCATTAAGACTTGCTGAATTTGAACTATTAAAAAATCAAACCCCAACTACTCCTTTAATGAGTATCGATGACTTCTCCATCCATCTTGATGAAACTAGAACTTCATCTATGCAAAAGCTCCTCAAAAATTACCATCAAGTCTTTATTACAACGCCTTCTGCAAACTTTACAGGTGCCTCCAAAAATCTCCTTGTGAAAAATGATAAAATTTCCTAAAAAAGGAATATGAATTCAATTCCTCAAAAAAAATCTCTCGGCGTTTTCAGTCTTGTAATGATTAATATTATTGCAGTTGATAGCATCCGCAGCCTCCCTTTTAGTGCAGAATATGGTTTTTCCATCATTTTTTATTATCTCATCGGCGCACTTGTATTTTTTCTGCCCATTGCATTTTTTTCCGCAGAGCTTGCAACAGGCTGGCCAAAAAAAGGGGGTATTTATGTCTGGGTGCGAGAAGCTTTTGGAGAAAAAATTGGATTTTTAACCATCTGGCTTCAATGGGTCTATAATATTGTTTGGTACCCAACAATTCTTTCACTAATTGCTGGAGCACTTGCCTTTTTAATCCATCCATCGCTTGCAAGTAGTAAAACATTTATACTCACATCCGTCTTAATCATCTACTGGGCAGCGACCTTCCTAAACTTTTTTGGAATGAAGCTTTCCTCCCGAGTAAGTACTGTTGGAGCTCTTTTAGGAACTCTTTTTCCTATGCTCTTCATCATCGGACTTGGCGCCTTTTGGATTTTTTCAGGAAATCCATCCATGACACCGCTAAACGCTGCTACATTTATCCCCGATTTTTCGAATATCAATCACCTAGTATTTCTCACAGCAGTGCTCTTTGGCCTCATTGGAATGGAGATGTCAGCTGTCCATGCAGATGAAGTCCAAAGTCCCCATAAAGCCTACCCAAAAGCAATTCTTATCTCCTCGATCATTATTTTACTAACCCTCATTGGAGGCTCACTCTCCATTGCAATTGCCGTGCCAGCAGGATCGCTAAATATTATTACAGGACTTCTTGAAGCATATAAAATTTTTCTTGATCAATTCCATTTAGGATGGATGGCCCCGATCATGGATATTTGCATTATCATAGGAGGCATTAGTGGCGTTTCCGCATGGATCATAGGACCTAGCAAAGGAATGCTCATTGCCGCAAAAGATGGAGCTGCTCCAAAAATTTTTCAAAAAGTAAACTCCAAAGGAGTTCCAGTCAATCTGCTATGGACCCAAGGAATTATTTTCACCCTTCTATGCTCCATATATCTTCTACTGCCAACAGTAAGCAGCTCCTACTGGCTCCTATCTGCAATGACTGCCCAACTAGCAGTCCTTGTCTATATCGGTTTATTTGCAGCAGGAATTGTACTCCGCTACAAAAAACCAAACATGCAAAGAGACTATAAAATTCCAGGAGGAAATATCCTCATCATCATTATGGGAGCACTTGGTATTAGCTGCTGCGTATTTACCTTTATCCTTGGATTTTTTCCCCCAAGTCAAATCCCAGTTGGCAATCTTTGGACCTATGAGTGCATTCTCCTAGCTGGTACTCTTGCCTTTATTGTCACACCCTTTTTTCTTCAAAAAAAATCGCATTCCCCTTCTTAAAACCAATAAGTACTGCCTTTATCATACATCCCTGACTAAAAAAATTACTTTTATTTTTTTCAAACAAATAATTATAAAACTAGTCAGAATGTAAATAATTAATTTAATAAATAAATAAATTCAAATAAATTAATTAGTTTTCTATACTTCCGTCTTTTATAATATACAAGGTGATAAGAT
>DAOWHK010000178.1 GCA_030641465.1 Parachlamydiales bacterium
AAAAAGAATGGCGAGCCACTTGGACTTCATCCCTTTTTCAATATAATACATCGGGCCGCCACACATCTCTCCATGCTCATCGATCTCGCGGTATTTTATAGCAAGGATCGCTTCTGCATATTTTGTTGCCATACCAACTAGCGCTGCCACCCACATCCAAAATAAGGAGCCAAGGCCTCCGATTGCAATGGCTGTTGCAACGCCTGTGATGCTTCCTATCCCAATTGTTGCTGCTAGTGCTGTCATAAGCGCCTGAAAATGACTAATATCTCCCTCAGCACCGTCATCATGCCTAGAAAAAGCAAGCTTATGTGCATACCAAAGGTATCGAAACTGAAGAGCTCGGGTACGTATGGTTAAATAAATACCAACTACTACGAGTAATATTAAAAGAGGTGCGCCCCAAATCCAATTATTTAGAGTATTGATCCAATGCTGTGCTATTTCCATGAAGTCCATAGTGAAAAAATTGCTCGTTTAAAAATCTACGAGGTTTTTTCTGAGTAAAAAGTTTTTAGCAACATTGTGCACTGATTTCCCCTTTATTTCTACTTGATAATTCATCATTTGCATTTCTTGATTGGAAATTTGTTGACTAAGTTTGCTCAAAATGATTTCCATTTGAGGAAATTTTTGCAAAGCGGATTTGCGTACTAGAGGCGCTGCCAAGTAGGCAGGAAGTGCGTTTTTATCATCTTCAAGTAATAGTAGGTGATCTGAAAAAATAGCACCATCTGTTGAATAACTATTTACTAGTTCATTACTTTTATTTTTAAGAGAAAGGTATAATAATGCGTGATTCATTAACATTGCGTGAGAAAAATCCAAAGAGTAAGTTTTTTCGAGCAGTAACCTCTCAGCTCTTGCGCTAAATTCAAGATCAAAAGCTATTTTACATGGATTCCCTTCTAAGTCAGAAATTTTTGTGATTCCTAATGCTTCAGCTCTTGCTCGATTCATAACCAGAGCATAAGTATTATTAAAACCGAATGAAGAAAGCCAAACTAAATTATATCGAGTTTCAAATTCTTCTTTAACAACTTCAAATACATTAGAAAGTTGGGGGTCTTTTTTTAGAATACCAACAAGTGCTGTCCCTGTATATTCAGAGTAAAGATCAATATCTCCTGAAAGAAGAGCATGAAAACAAATATATGTACTATCAAGATTGAACTTTCTTCGGACTTTAAACCCCGAATGGGTCTCAAGCATTTGTGCCATTATTTCGGACAAAATCTGTTGCTCGGTACAATTTTTTGCACCAACGACAATGGTATCTTGGCCTTTTGAATGTTTAACGACTAAATGGACTATCATCAAACATACAGACAAGATAAATGTACTAAAAAACAGGATACTACGATTTTTTAGATGAAACATGGATCCATTTTCTGCAATTTCTAAAATTAACAAAAGAAAAATTTCATTGCGCAAGAAAATCCCCAACATGCTATGAGTAGGTCTCTAAAGGAATTGAATCAGGATTTACTTGAAATAATTATGGTGCCGCAGTCTAATTTTTTTTCTCCAAGCGAAGTCAAAAAACACCTTAGAGCAAGCATTCAAGAGATGGAATTTGTCTCAAAAATGCGCAAAATCTCAAAAAATATTTTATCAGGCACTGATCCAAGGCTACTGATTGTTGTGGGGCCATGCTCAATCCATCACATGGATTCTGCGATAGATTATGCAAGGCGCTTAAAAGAGCTTCAAGAGAGAATAAAAGATCATTGTTTTCTGATTATGCGTGCCTACATCGAAAAACCAAGATCTACGATTGGGTGGAAAGGCTTTTGTTATGACCCAAGACTCGATGGAAGCTGCGATTTGAAATCTGGCGTTATTTCTTCTAGAAAACTTTTTCTAAAGCTTGCAGCCATGGAAGTGCCCGTTGCAACGGAATTTCTCGACCCTCTTCTAGCACCTTATTTTGAGGAGCTCATTACTTGGGGATTTATTGGAGCTAGGACCTCAGCTTCACAAATCCATCGGCAAATGGCATCAAAGCTTTCTATGCCAATTGGTTTTAAAAATGGCATGGATGGAAACCTAAACCTCGCTGTCGGCGGAATCATTGCAGCAAATGCTAATCAAACCTTTCTAGGAATTAATGATGAGGGTCAAATTACGCACTATAATACTAAGGGAAATTCGAATACCCATCTTGTGTTAAGAGGCTCTATGAATCGGGGAAATTTTGATGAAAAGTCTATTCAAGAAGCCATCGACTTGCAAAATGCTATGCAGATTAAAAGCCCAATACTTATCGATTGTTCCCATGGCAACAGCAATAAAGTTCCCCTTAATCAAAAAAGCGCTTTTTTCTCGGTTTTAAAGCAAAAAATGGCTGGAAATACATCTATTATGGGGATGATGCTAGAGAGTCACATCCAAGGAGAGTCTCAGCCTTTTTTCCATCAAGGCCAACACACTGCAAAAGATATTTCCATAACGGATCCTTGCTTAGATTGGGAATCAACAAAAGAGCTTATTCTTGCAGCGGCGTCCATTCAAGAGGAATATGCTGCTTGTCAAGTGTAATGAGCTCAGTCCAAAGCCTCTGCTTCCACGACTTTACAGTCCTACCTTTGCTATTTACAATTTCTACTTTATAAGTCAAAAACCCTTCTGTTTCGAGATATTTTTCATCAAGTAACGGATAAATTTGAAATCCTCTCCCCTTCCCTAAAGGAAATTCCAGAACTTCTTGGCTTAAATTTTTATAAAGAATTTCAAGTTTTAGTATTAATCCTTCTTGAAGCTCCCTTGTAGGAACTTTCCAATGCACGATCAACTGCTCCCCAATAGGTACCTTTTTTTGACGAGGATCAGGACTTTTTACAAAAATACTTGCAAGGGACTCCTTATTCACAGGTTCTTTTAAGATTGAGAGAAAAGGGGAACTGCACCCTAGAATAAATATAAGGAAAATAGGTAGTATTTTGATCATCATAGGAAAAATATAAATGAAAGATTATTCTAAGGAAAGTGTAAACGCTATTGTCTTTGATGAAAGTCGCTCTAAGGCTCTTCTTATCAAGCGGCGCGATGTTCCTGTGTGGGTGCTTCCAGGTGGTGGAATTGAGAAAGGCGAGTCCCCTGCTACCGCTGCGCTCCGAGAACTATTTGAAGAAACTGGCTGTAAAATGAAAATTTTACGTAAAGTTGGGGAATATTTTCCAGTCTGTCGCCTTGCAAAAGTCACCCATTTTTTTGAATGTCAAATCATTTCTGGAGATCTTTCTATTGGAGTGGAAACAAAAGAGATTCAATTTTTTCCATTAACAAAACTTCCTAAAAAAATTCCTCCACCATATCCAGATTGGATTCAAGATGCGACTAAAAATCATCCTTGTCTTTTGAAAAAAAAGATTACGAGCGTTACCTATAAAGCATTTATCAAATATCTTTTTTCTCACCCCATCTTGGTCCTGCGATTTTTATTATCAAAAATCGGATTACATATTAACTCTTAGTTTTAATAGGAGAGCACGTTTAATCTTATTTGTTTTTGTGTTATTATATTAATAAAACAAACACAAAAAAAAGGTTATTATATGCAACCATCAAATCAACATTTTACTAACAATTGGGAAGGTGCTAGGGCTTACGGGGAGTACTTAGAAAACTTACGAGATTATAAAAAACCACTTATTACTTACGGACATCAAGCTCCTGTAGAAACCGACGTCAAACAAAAACTTATAGCCGGTATTTCGCAGCGAAGTATTCATATTTTTAGAGCGAGTTTTAATATTCCTGACCTGATTCACCAAGTTAAAGAAACTTCTCCAAAGAATTTAAATTTTTCTGCATCGTTTGAGAAGGTTATTTCTCTAATGGACGCCTTTTATCAAAGTGAACCGTATCCTACAACACCAAGATACCTTTGGTTTATTCAAGAACTCGGGGAGCTTACTCCAGCTGTAGCAATTCTAGAAATAACTCCTCCATCAAGTGAATCTGATGATGAGGGCCCAGCACCAGCTCTGGCAGCAAGAGTACCAGAAGCTGAAGGTTCGGGCTTTAGCTCTGGTGAAGACATCGGTTTAGAAGAAATAAGAACTGATGCAGAAACAGCCCTGCGAGATCTTCGGTTTGATGAAGCGATTGAATTATTTACTACTCTTGGGAATGCAGAAAAAGTAAAAGAAACGAGAATTGCAGCTGGAAACCACTTCTTTAGTCATTCTCCAATTATTCCTAGAACTATTTTTAAAGGCGCCCATGTTGACTATAGTCAACCTCTTCGCTTTTTAGAACCTTTAATGGTACACGCTCTAGAAAGTGGTGATTTCAGCGAGATCAAGGCTTCCCGAGAAGGCACAGAAAATTGGACGGAGCAGTTAATTCATACGTACTCTCGATTGGGACAGCCTCAAAAAGGGGTTGCCTTTGCTATGCAAATTGCATCGCATTTCGAAGCTAGAATGAAAGAGCCAGCAGGAAACTTATTCACACGTGAAGAAAGATTGGTTCATACTAACGCCCATACGGCCCACATCCTCTATGCTATTAAGTTTTATGAATTAGCCTGTTCAATTAAACCAGACGATGGTGAGATCCATTTTAGAAAAGGTCTTCTTCAAGAATATTTTTCTGAAAAGGTTGATGCTTTTCAAAGTAAAGCATTTGAGAGTTATAAAGGGGCCTATCGGTGCGATCCAAATAACCACTACTATGCAAATAGAGTGCGGCTCTGGAACCAGATCACAGGAGTTGGAACAGGTGATAACGCCTCATATCCACTTCCAGCTTTTCCAAATGGATTAGACTAGGTTTATCAAATAGAGTTTCGGGAAAACATCTTTAATTATTTCAGCGATTTTAACCCGTACAATGCAGAGCCTGAAGTTCCACGTAAGAACTAAAGATTTACCATCTTTTTTGGATCTACAATTTGATCAAACCGCTCTTCAGTTAATATATTTAACTCGAGGGCGGCTTTTTTTAATGTCGTCCCCTCATGATAGGCTTTTTTTACGATTTTAGCAGCCGCGTCATACCCAATTTCTTGATTAAGAGCTGTCGCTAGCATAAGAGATTGCTTTAGGTGATCATCGATCACTTGTTTGTTCGGCTTAATTCCGACAAGGCATTTATTTGTAAAATTAAGTGCGCTATCAGTTAGAAGGCGTATTGATTGCAAAAGGTTATAGATCATAACAGGTCTGTACACGTTGAGCTCAAAATGCCCTTGGGACCCTGCAAATCCAATTGTGGCATCATTTCCAAAAACTTGGGTTGCTACCATCGTCATAGATTCACACTGCGTAGGATTAACTTTTCCAGGCATAATGGATGATCCTGGCTCATTGCTTGGAATCAAGATTTCTCCTATCGCGCATCTTGGACCAGAGGCTAAAAGTCTGATATCATTTGCAATCTTTAGAAAGGAGCAAGCAAGCCTCTTTAGAGCGCCGCTCATTTCAACAATTGCATCACTTGCGGCTAGCGCTTCGAATTTGTTGGGTGCGGAAATAAAAGAGCTGCCTGTCAGCTCAGCAATTTTTTGAGCAGCTTTTTCTGCAAATCCTTTGGGGCAATTAATGCCCGTGCCAACAGCTGTCCCTCCAAGTGCAATCTCTAAAAGGTGTTTTGTTGCATTTTTAATCGCTTCTATTCCGTGGGCAATTTGAGAGGCGTAGCCTGAAAATTCCTGACCAAGGGTGAGCGGTGTTGCATCCATAAGATGGGTTCTTCCGATTTTCACAATTTCCATAAATTCAACGGATTTTTTCTGAAGAGCATCATGGAAAATTTGAAGGTTTGGCAAAAGTTCCTTTTGGATTTTTAGGACTGCTGCAATATGCATCGCTGTTGGAAAGGTATCATTTGAAGACTGCGATTTATTGACATCATCATTTGGATGAATCGGATTTTTTGATCCGAGAAGTCCTCCTGATAGATGAATTGCAAAATTGCTAATCACCTCATTGACATTCATATTCGATTGTGTGCCCGAGCCTGTTTGCCAAACAACAAGGGGAAAGTGCTGATCAAGATTTCCTGCAATGACCTCATCTGCTGCCTTTACAATCAAATCTTTCTTCTCTTTAGAAAGCACTCCTAAATCACAATTGATGATTGCCGCAGCTTTTTTTATATAGCCAAAGGCATGGATCACTTCAATGGGCATAGCCTCCGATCCAACCAAGAAATTTTCTTTAGAGCGCTCTGTCTGGGCGCCGTAAAATTTGTCCTTTGGGACCAATACATCTCCCATTGAATCGGTTTCAGTTCTTGTATCCAAAATTCCTCCTTAAAATTAAGGTTTTATAGAAGCAAGAGTGCAAATACAAAGGCGAAAAGAGAAAACGACTCGACAATGCCTAGTGCTGCAAAACATTTACCGTAAATTGCTGGCTGCTTTGCTGCTGCTTGAATTCCCGTTGCAGCGCACATTCCTTGATAAATCGCAGAAATCATAATTGCAAGGCCGACAAAAAAGCCGATTCCAATGCCGTCCATAGCCGACAAGGTATTTGCTTTAATGGCATTTTTCATAAGAAGCATAAGTACGAATGCGTAGATTGCTTGTGAAGAGGGAAGAGCTGACATCCCGATAAATTTTCCGTGATTCTCTTCGACGCGGCTCATGACGCCATGCGATGCCATTCCAGCAATACCACAACCGATCGCGCTTCCAAGTGACCCAAGTCCTAAGACAATTGCGGGGCCAATCATACTGATGTCCATTTGATTTTCTCCTATTTATATTTAAGTAGTTTTAGAGGGTTAAAAAGTTTCCCCCCCCCTTCAAAGCTGTAGTGATACCATTCGATAAAATTTAAACGAAGGCCGTGGATGATTCCACCCATTGCGCCGATCACCAAATTAATAACATGACCCATGATCACAATTAATACACCAAACACATAACCAGCTTCTCTTCCTAGATCATTAAATGTGGAAGCTAGAATCATCCCTGCAAGACCTAAAGCATAAAGGCGTAAATAGGATAAAATGTCTGCAAAGATCTCTACAACGCGCGTAAGCTCTGCAAGTCCTGACCATTTAGACTGAATAAATGCTAGAAAAACTGCAAGACCAATCCCACCATATAGCAGTTGCAAACCGATAGCCTTTGCAGCAGGTTTTGTGATCCATCCCAAAAAGTGTACAATTGATGTTGCGTTTAATAGGTCCGGGAAAAATAAAAACCCTCCTATCATAAAACCAACCCACCCAATTCCAGACAGACTGCGTGGCAAATATCTGATAAAAGATAAGGAAATATGAATAATTCCAATAATTAGGGCAATTTCCATCAAAATATTGTCATAAAATTCATCGAGCACTTCGTATTTCATTTTCCCTTCTACAATTCCAGAGCCTTCTTCTAAAAAGATTTGTCCAGAAGTCACACTTTGTAGCTGCGGGTATTTTTTTACCCATAGGTCATACACATCATCTTTCATACGGATATGATAGTTTGCTTTTTTTACTACTAAGGCTTGAATTGCAGAGTATTTTTTAATGGGATTTTTAGGGCTAATATTCATTCCAAAATAAGATGCAGTTAAAATGCCCCAAATAACAATGCTGCAAGATAGAATCATCAGCAATTTTAAAAACCGCTTTACAAGTCCCTTGGTTTTAGAAAATTTTAGATTAAGAAAGCTCGCACCTGCAAGGTAGATTAACCCATAACCTGCATCAGCAATGATAATCGCATAAAATATGGCAAATGACCAAAGCACCCATTTTGAAGGATCTTTGTCATTCGTAGCAGGTGTATCATACACATGCACGATATCCTCACCGATTTGTCCCGTTTTCTTATTCATCATACATGTTGGAACTTTGTCTTCTTTGGAAACTGACACCTCTTCTGTATGAATACCTAAACCTTGAAGCAAATGAAAGAGCTCATAGACTTTATTTTTGGGAACCCAGCCCTCAATTGAAAAGAGGGCTCCTTCTAGGTGAGTTGAAGTTTCTTCTTTTGCAAAATCAAGATAATAGGAATTAAAATGCTCTGTGAGAGCTGAT
>DAOWHK010000029.1 GCA_030641465.1 Parachlamydiales bacterium
AGTGCCTGAAAAACAGATCCCTAACTTATTAACAAGGCTTGAAACGGAACATCTAATCGATCCAACTCACTTCAAGAAGTCTCCTGAAATGGAGCTTTCACACACACTAAATGAGTCGCAAATAGCTACATATTTATTTACCTCAGGAACGACAGGAAGTCCAAAAATCGCCTGTCATAGCATTGGAAATCATTTTTTTAGTGCAATTGGCTCTAATCACCATCTAAAGCTAAACTCCCATGACAGATGGCAACTTTCACTTCCATTATTTCATATTGGGGGAATTGCCATAATAATGCGCACATTTATCAAAGGCGCAAGTTTAATTATTTCTGATACAATACAGCCCCAGCTCTCCCTTAACCCCACCTACTTATCTCTTGTTCCAACGCAGCTCCAAAAAATACTACATTTAAACCCCCATGGCCTAAAAAAAATCTTACTTGGAGGGGATGTTATTTCACCTTCATTATATGAAGAAGGCATGAAGCGAGGATTCCCCCTTGAGCTCACCTATGGCATGACGGAAATGAGCTCTCAAATCATTTCAGGTGGTTATCTACTCCCTTTTAGAGAATGTAAAATTACGCAAGATCAAGAAATTTTAGTACGTGGGAAAACACTATTTTTAGGGTATTATTCAAAAAAAGACAAACTTACTCTTCCAGTAGATAAAGAGGGCTGGTTTTCAACGAAAGACTTAGGAAAAATTTCCTCTAAATTTGGCATTGAGATCACTGCACGCAGTGACAGATTATTTATTAGTGGTGGAGAAAATATTCAACCTGAAGAAATAGAAAATGCACTTTACAAACTCCCTGGAATCATTGAAGCTTATATTATCCCAATCAAAGACAAAACATTTGGAAGTCGCCCTATCGCAATCATTTACTCAAAAGTGCAATATAAGGAATCAAAACTAAGGGATGCTTTGCAAGAAACTCTTCCTAAATACAAAATACCCATTGCCTTTTACACGTCTTCAAATTCTTTTAAACAGGGGGGATTAAAATTGAATCTTCAAACGCTACAGCAATGGGTAGAAAATAACAAAAAGCTCTATAAGATATGAAATTATCATAATAAAATTCGTGAATTAATTCAATTTATGAAATTATTTTAATTAAAGAATTTGGTATGGATATCGATTTTTTTGTTTTTCTAGAAACTGAAACATGAATAATTTGAACAGTTCCGACTAATACATCTTCTTTGATAAAGTCGAAATTTAATGTAAAAGAAGAGTCGCCAATTTCCCCAACCTTAAGAGCCACCATCACATGATCTCCGAGAAATAAAGGAGAAAAATAGTTTGCCTCTGAATGAACAATCGGAAGTAAAAAATCTCCATTTGTAATCAAATGACTTAAAGAAAACTGTTTCAGTGTTAAATAGGTCTCAAAAGCCTCTAAAGCAATTTGCAGTTGATTGGTAAAATACAGAGCACCAGATGCATCCGTATCTTGCATGCGAATGACTCTCTCATATGTGTATAAAATCATAAAATTAAATTTATTATTAAGATCTTTTTGTTAACTTACTTAGGCTAAATAATAGAAAAAAAATGAAAAGAATTATTGTGATTTTTTACATAATATTCTCATTCGAATCGTTGTCTAAAAATTCCCGTTTTTCTATAATCACCAACTTTAGCGCATAAAATCCGGACCTGTCTATGAAAAAATCAAATTCCATAAAACCTCGATCTCCATTTGATTTAAAAAAAGATTATCTAACCCCATTTGATCGCCAAATGCATGCATATGAACCAATCGAGCCAAATCAATTATGCGACCTTAGTGAAACTCTTCATAAGCAAGGAGAGCTTAGACTTCTAAATGGTGATGCATCAGGTCTACATTACTTTGATATGGCATTAAAACTCGATCCTTCAAATGCAAAACTTTATCACTCTCAAGGACTTGCTTTACTTGAATATGGAGCTGAAGAAGGGAGAGCAAAAGAATTAAGACTTGCAAGTAAGCGATTTAAAATAGCAACTAGACTAAATCCTAAACATTTTGATGCTTGGCACGCATGGGGTAACGTCCTACACTTACTAGGAAAGTCTAAGAATGAAAAACATTTTTTTAATAATTCTAAGAATAAATATAAAAAAGCTATTGCACTCATCAGTAACCAATCTCCTGAAGTAATCGCCGAACTCTATTCAGATTACGGAGATATTTGGATGAAACTTGCAGAATTTTCTGGAGAAGCTACCGATCTTCATATCGCCTTAAAAGCATATGAGACAGCAACAACCTATTTAGAAGATCTCTCAGAAGAGTTTTGGCAAAATTTTGGCCATGTTTGCTTAATGCTTGGAAAGCAAACAAATGATGTTAGACTTTTCAGCAAGGCAATTAATTGTTATAAAAATGCCATTTCTATTTCGATCTCTTCAAGTGAAAGTTGGTTTTTTCTTGCACAATCTTTGAAAACCATTTACTCCTATACTCATGATGAAGACCACTTTATGCAAGCAAGTGAGTGCTATGAAACGGCTGCAAACCTAAAGCCTAGTGACACAATTATTTGGCTAAATTGGGCCATGCTGCTAAATGATGCAGGCATTGCAAATAAAGACACAAAATGTCTGCGATCTGCTATCGAAAAATGTCGCACAGCGAACCTTTGCAACACAAAAGATCCTTTAACTATCACTGTTTGGGCAGAAGCTCTCGCAGAACTTGGATTAATCACAGAGCGTTTAGAACTAATTCATGAAGCTGAAGCAAAAATTACTGAGGCCACAGAACTTCATGAAGACCTACCCGAAGTTTGGTACTCCTACGGAGTAACACTTACCTGCCTTGCCACATATTATAACGATCTTGACACCTACTATCAGGCGATGGAAAAATTTCAAGAAGGGCTCCAATTAAAAAAATCCTGCCATAAAATCTGGTTTGCTCTTGGAAAAACAAGTTTTATAATTTCACAAATAGAAAACGAACCAAAATCCTTTGAACGCACATGTCGTTTCTATAAGCGTGCAATTGGACTACACGTCTCTAGTAGCTACCATTATAATTATGCTGTTGCTCTTTCGAGCCTTGGCGAGCACATTCACGACGAAAATACAATTGAGCACGCACTAAAACACTTTGAACTTGCAATCAATTTACAAAAAAATGCCGCCTATGAGCACCCAGAGTGGCTCTTTCAATATGGATGCACTCTAGATTTCTATAG
>DAOWHK010000005.1 GCA_030641465.1 Parachlamydiales bacterium
CAAAATATTATTTTGGATTTAAACTAGCAACAGATCCAAACTGTATCAATAGTCCCGCATTTGTCCTCACTTATCAATCCATATCCGGACTGATCATCGGGCTCTTCTTCGGAAAAGCCTTCAGGTACGTCCAAAAATATCTAAAGGCAGAACATACTGATCTAGAGGAAACCAAATGATCACTCCTATAGACCTCTTCTGAGATCTAACATTTGTACAAATCGTAAGTAGTCTTCAATTATACCTCCCTGATTCTATTGCGGTATTGGTTATAAGGATCGTGTCTCAAAACAATCAAAGGTTGGATGTTCAAGAGTTAGTCATTATGATATTTTTTTTTAGACAGTTGTTAATGAACCACTTAGATGCATACAAAACAGTTATCAGACGTTGCATACAGGTTGGTCGCTTCTTATATTTGGGTGTTGTATATTTTTTGTTCTTTGCTTAAAAATGTATTTTAGCGGTAAAAATTCCTATTTTTACAGCCTTAAATAATCATGTAGATTTCTACGAAAATTCAAATAAAAAGTATTGTAAATGAGGGAAGTATATTATGCTGAATGCATCTTAAGCGATTGACAATGCAAAGGAGCCACCCTCTTCTTGCGCCGTGCAATAATGCTTTAAAACATAGTGGCTAGTGGTTATATTGCTTGATTATGCATAATTTACCCTTTGTAAAATCTATCGAAACTGCTTTTAGAAATAATGCTGATAAAAGCATTGCAACTAAGCAATCGGCTTACTTAAAAAACCACTTTCCTTTTTTAGGGCTCATGCAGCCTGTTCGAAAAGCTCTACAAAGAGAAGTTTTTCAAAAATTCCCCCTAGATAGTGAAGAGGATCTAAAAAGGATCTTGTTCGATCTTTGGCAAAAAGAAGAGCGAGAGTTTCAGTATGCAGCTTGTGACTTAGCAATAAAATACAGCAAGCTTTGCTCCCCTAATATGCTCGGTACTTTTGAGAAGATGATTCGAGAAAAATCTTGGTGGGATACTGTCGATACGGTGGCATCAAATCTCATTGGCGAGCTTCTTAAGGAAAATCCCCTACTTAAGCCTAAAATGCATCTTTGGGTTTATGACCCACATCTTTGGATTCGAAGATCTGCGCTTTTATTTCAGTTGAAATTTAAAGAGAAGACGGATGAAAAACGCCTATTTGATTATTGCGAAAGTTTAATGCACGAAAAAGAGTTTTTTATTCAAAAAGCGATCGGCTGGGTCTTAAGAGAGTACTCAAAAACGGCTCCTTTAAAAGTTGGAAATTTTATTTCGGAAAATAAGCTTAAACTTTCTAATCTCTCTATTAAAGAAGGATCGAAATATCTTTGAGTAGCATGTCAATGATTAAAGCTTTATTACTCATATTATCTATTCACTTATGTGCGACAAATGATTATAAAGTTCTAGGACTTAGTTCTGCTTTTATTGATCACTTAGTCCTTGTTGATGATGAAACGTTAAATTCAATCACCCATAAAAAGGGAAGTTGGATGCAAGTGGAGCTTTCCACAATTGAAAACATCCTTAGTAAAAGCGCGTTTACACCTCAAACAGTACCAGGGGGTAGCGGCATCAATGTGATCAAAGGTTTGGCAAAACTTGGAGAGTCTTGCGCTGTGATCGGAAGGGTTGGTTCGGATAGTGCTGGTGTGTTTTTTGTAGAGAAGTTGCAAGAGCTCGGTATTACATCTCATCTTAGCTCTAACAACCTACCAACTGGACAGGTTCTATCTCTCATTACACCTGATGGCCAAAGAACTCTTCGTACATATTTAGGAGCGTCCTATAGTAAGGAAGCCCTACCTCTTGACTTAGAAAATTTTAAAGGGGCAACACTCTTTCATGTTGAAGGATATCAACTTCTTGAGGAAAAAGTACTATTAAAATCTATGCAACTTGCAAAAGAGGCAAACTGTAAGATTTCTCTCGATCTTGCAAATGCTGAGCTTGTCAAGGTGCACAAAAGTACTATTTTTACACTTCTAGCTAAATATGTGGACATTGTATTTTGCAATGAGTCTGAAGCATTTGAGCTAACTCATTTACCGCCGGACAAGGCTTGCAGCGTCCTAGCTACCTTTTGCGAAGTGGCAGTTGTCACGGCTGGAGAAAAAGGTAGCTACGCGCAAAAAGAATCGATCCAAGTTTTTACTCCAGCAAAGAGTGTAAAAGCCATCGATACCACAGCTGCTGGAGATTTTTTTGCTAGTGGATTTCTCTTTGGCTATTTAAAGGGGAAATCGATTGCCGAGTGTAATCAGATTGGATCTATCACAGCATCGAATGTTGTTCAGGTAATCGGTGCAGAAATGCCTGAGCCACGCTGGAACAGCATCCAAAAAGAAATCTCTTTGCATCTCTAATCATTGTTTTGGCAGGCTGCATCTAGAATAGCGATCAGCCTTTCTCTATCTAAGGCTTCGTTAAAATAAATTGCGAATTGCTCAGCTGCTTGATAAATAAACATTTCATAGCCATAGACAATCTGACACCCTTTTTTTTCAGCACTTTTTAAGAGTTTTGTTTTAAAAGGGCTCCAGACGGCATCCATAACAATCGTGTCTTTAAGAATTTCCTCTACAAGGACTGGGGTTTCATCGACATTTGGGGACATGCCAACTGAAGTGGTGTTAATCAAAATATCCCACTTGTAATTTTTTAAAGAGTGAAGACTATCGCCGGTGCATCCAAGATGGGTAGCAAGAGCTACGGCCTTCTCTTTTGTGCGGTTTAATAGGATCACTTTTGCGCCTCGCTCTATTGCTTCATAAGCGATGGCTTTTCCAGCACCTCCCACTCCTAGAATGACAACTTTTTTTCCACGAACAAGCATTTTTTTTTCGAGCGCATTGAGAGCGCCTATTGAGTCGGTGTTAAGCCCATGCCACTCCCCTTTTTTTAGATTAAGTGTATTGATTGCTCCGATGGCTTTGGCTTTGTTATCAATAAATTCAAGGTATGGTGCAACATGCTCTTTTAAGGGCATGGTAACTGCAAATCCATGAAAGGGAAGATCTGTAATGAGAGAAAAAAAGCTTTCAAGCTCAGCTGAAGTTAAGCGAAGTTTGATGTAGAC
>DAOWHK010000136.1 GCA_030641465.1 Parachlamydiales bacterium
ATGTAAAACGAGCTCTTCTCCCTGTAGCTTTGTCAATGCATAGGGGTATTCAGGAGAGGTAGGGTGAGATTCTGGCGTTGGATAAACCTCGGGGATTCCATAGCAAGAGGAAGATGCAGCGTATACAAGACGCTTAATATGATTTTCTTTTGCGCATTCAAGCACATTAAAAGTGCCACTTACATTGACTTCAAAATACTCCCTTGGCATCTCGATCGAAGGGACAATGTCTGCAAGGGCTGCTAAGTGGAATACCCAGTCTATGCCTTTAAAATGGGGCGCAATTTCTTCTACATTTCTAATATCGCACTTATGAAACGTAAAATTGGGGTTTTTTGTTGCTTGGACTAGATTTGTTAATCGCCCGCCACGAAGATTGTCGATTGCTATGACCTCATGCCCATTTTCGAGGAGTAAGTCTATAAGGTGACTCCCGATAAAACCCGCTCCTCCTGTAACTAATGCTTTCATACTATTCCAAGTTAAGTGCTTTCATGGTTTGAATATTAAAATATTTTTTATCTTCAAGAGAGTCAGGAAGTTTTCCTCTTTCAAAAGCATCTAAAAGCCCTTGCACAGCATCTTCAATCGTATGTGAGGGGGTGAAGTCTAAGATTTTTGCAATTTTTTCTGAAGAAACGTGATAGGACCTGTGATCATCTGTCTTAATTTGTTCGATATTTACATCTCTTTTTTTTCCAACGACGGTTTTCACAATCGTTGCAAGGTTTATTACAGAATGATTGTCATAGCCGACATTAAAAATTTCTCCCCGAATTTTTTCAGCAGAAGCATTTAGGACATGAATATAAGCTCTTGCCATATCATCGATGTGGATATTGGGACGCAGCTGCGCACCACCCATTACTTTAATTTCCCCTTTGTGATAGGCAAGATTTGTTAAAATATTTACGACGACATCAAGACGTTGTCTTGGAGCGTATCCACACACTGTTGCAGGGCGAAGGACTGTGCAAACAAAGGAATCGGAGCTGTAGGATAATAGAATTTTTTCACACTCTGCTTTGAATTTAGAGTAGTCTGTAAGGGGCTCTAAAGACATTTCTTCTGTGACATTTGGAGTATCTTTTATTCCATAGACAGAAGAGGAGGAGGCATAAATAAAGCGTTTGATTTTATGCTCGATACATAGCTTTACAAAGGGCTCAAAGGGATCGAGATTTATCGACTTTCCAAGTTCAGGATTTAGCTCAAAGCTTGGGTCATTAGAGATGCATGCTAAATGAATAACGGCATCATGGCCAGGAAGTGTTTTGTTAAGCTTATCAAGGTCGCGAATATCCCCTTTAATTTCTTTTAAGTTTGGGTGGGGAGTGAAGATGTCTTCGCCATACATAAATAGATCGTAGACGGTTACTGAGTGTTTTTGATTAAGAAGGAGGTTTACAAGGTGCGACCCTACATATCCTGCGCCCCCTAAAATAAGGATATTCATCCTTCTCTCCACTTTTTAAAAAATACCATAGCAACTAGAGGTTTGTTTGTGTACAATTTTTTCTTTGTTATTCATTAATTAACAATAGGTATTTCGTGAAAACTGCACTTGTGCATGATTGGCTAGTAAAGAGTGGGGGAGGGGAAAAGGTTCTTGAGGAAATGTACCAGGTATTTCCATCAAAAATCTTTACTCTTGTAAAAGATGAGGCTTGTTTGGAAGAAATGGGGATGAAGGGGGTAAATGCCAAATCCTCATTTATTCAAAAACTTCCAAAATCTCTTAGTCACTATCGAAACTACCTCCCTCTTTTTCCTTTAGCAATTGAGCAATTTGATCTAACGCCCTATGATTTGGTTCTCTCCTCTTCTTACTGCGTTGCAAAAGGTGTTTTGACCCATTCTGAGCAGCTCCATATTTGTTACTGCCATACTCCGATGCGCTATGCATGGGATCTATATCAGGACTATTTACGAAAAGGATCTTTAAAAAGTGGGGTAAAAGGAATCTTGGCAAAAAGCGCTTTGCACTACATTCGGATGTGGGATCTTCATGCAACACCAAGAGTTGATGTATTTATTGCCAATTCAAAATTTATTGCAAGGCGCATAAAAAAAGTGTATCAACGTGCGTCTCATGTGATTTATCCCCCAGTTGATACAGAATATTTTACGCTTGATACTGCAAAAGATGAGTACTATTTGACAGCATCAAGATTTGTTCCTTATAAAAAAATTGATCTGATTGTAGAGGCTTTTTCTAGGATGCCAGATAAAAAACTGCTTGTGATTGGAGATGGTCCTGATATGGAAAAAATCAAAAAAAAAGCAGGGATAAATGTGGAAATTCTGGGATTTCAATCTAAAGAGCAATTGAAAAAAATGATGCAAAAAGCCAAAGCTTTTGTTTTTGCAGCCTTTGAAGATTTTGGCATTATTCCCGTAGAGGCGATGGCCTGTGGAACTCCAGTGATTGCTTTTGGAAAGGGGGGAGTGCTTGAGACTGTGATGGAAAATAGGACGGGAGTTTTCTTTGAAAAGCAAACGGTAGAAAGCATTGTAGATGCGGTGTTTCGTTTTGAAAGTGCTGCAGATCAGTTTAACCCTGAAGTAATCCGTCAGCATGCGTGTAGGTTTAATAAAGAGAGGTTTAATCGGGAATACAAAGAGTTTGTTTTGAAAAAATATGAAGAATTTAAGGCTGATCGACCTTTATGAAAATTATTATCTTAGCTGGCGGCAG
>DAOWHK010000140.1 GCA_030641465.1 Parachlamydiales bacterium
CTAATACTTCTGCGCTGGTATCTTCTTTAATTTCGTGGCCTTTTTCAGCCAACCATCCTTTAAAATCCATGTTTAAGTGTTTAATAAAAAGGTTAATAAATTATTGTTAGCTTCCTTCGGCTTGTCCTCTAAAGTGTCTTTAACTGACGGCTTTTTAATTTCAAGTGATTTATGAAGCTGTTTAAGTTGAGCAAACATCTGCTCTATATTAAGAAGTCTTTCGTCCGTGCCTTTTCCGTTTTTTAAAGCACCTTCTAGGACTATCGTTAATTCGTTTAGTTTTTTTATTGTCAGGTTCGTGTCTACTAATCCTTTTGCCACATCTACTACTGGAGTCATTGAGTTAGACCCAAATGTCACTCCTGAACCTTCCCACAATTTCACCTCTCTTATTTCGTAGTGTCCTTCCTCGTCATCATGTTCAGATTTGTCGGGCTCTACATAATCTATTTTGTCGGATATGTAATTAAATCCTATTGAGTGCTCTCTGAGTATTCCGTCTTGATAATCTTTAAAAGCGTCATCTCCTCCAAAGAGCATTGTCCCCATGACTCCTCGAATGGCTTGGTCGTAGGCGCCAGGCTTGAGGCTTTTTAGAAAATCAAAACTTGTAATTTTTTGAGATTTATCGACAAGATCTGCATGATTTTGAGGGAAGTAGCCAATTTCTGCGTTATGTCCAAATTCAACTATGCCTTGATCAGGAGAGAGCTGCTTTGCAAGCATTTTTGCAAGGGTTGTTTTACCCATGCCATTATTTCCAATAATTCCAACTTTGTCTCCACGCATAAATTCACAGGAAAAATTATCGATGACATGTTTTTCTTCGAAAGATTTTTTGATTTTTTTTGCTTTAATTGCAATTTTTCCAGAAGATTTTTCAGGAAGAGGAAAGCGTATGTAGGGCCTTTGTATATTGGATTTTTTTAATTCTTGGGGCTGGAGGCGATCAATTTCTCGAATTCTTGATTGTACTTGCGAAGCTCTTGTCCCTGCGCTAAATTTTGCAACGTAGTCTTTAAGTTGAGAGACTTTTTTCTCATTCGATTTGTTGGAAGATTCTGTTTTTTCTCGCGCAGCCGTTTTCATAACGAGCATTTGGTCATAATTCCCAGGATAGGGAATGATTGTGTCATAATCGATGTCAGCTATGGAATTAGTTACAGCATTTAAGAAATGGCGATCATGGCTAATAACAATCAAGGTTCCGTCATAATTGTGTAAGAAATTTTCTAGCCAACCAATTGCATCAAGGTCGAGGTGATTTGTTGGTTCATCGAGAAGAAGTGCTTCTGGATCTCCAAATAGGGCTTGGCAAAGAAGTGCGCGGAATTGAAGATCGAGGGGAATAGAGTCCATGATTTGATCATGAAGCTCTAGAGGAAGTCCCATTCCAATGAGTAATATTTCTGCATTTGAGTCAGCGCTATAGCCATCTTCATCTGCAATGATTTCTTCAATATCTCCAAGGCGCATTCCGATTGCGTCTGTCATTTCTTCTTCATATAGGTCGTCGCGCTCAGAAATGGCACCCCAAAGCCTCTGATTTCCCATGAGAACAGTGTCAAGTACGCGGTGCGCCCTAAAGTCTTCAATATTTTGTCTGAGAAACCCAACTTTTTTGGGGAGAGAGATTGATCCGCTTGTTGCCTCCTCAAGACCCATCATAATTTTAAGTAGGGTGGATTTTCCAGCTCCATTAGGTCCTGTAAGACCATAGCGTTTGCCGGAGTTAAAGCTAATGCTGACTTTGTCAAATAGGGTTCTTGCCCCCATTTTCTTGGAAACTTCGTTTAGTGTAATCATAGTACGAAATGATAACATAGGTTATCTTGGATTTCAAGAGGGGAATATGCGATTTGAATTAGCCGATGATTTTTTGAAGTATTTACGTGTTGTTAAAAACGCTTCTGTTCATACAATTCGCAGCTATGGGGTAGATATTACGGCGTTTAATAATTATTTGAATACTGAGCATGCTGGGATGTTTTACAAAGATGTAGATAAATTTGTGATTCGGGGGTTTTTAGCCAGGCTGCAGATTAGTGGTGCTTCTCGAAGAACAGTGCTTCGAAGACTATCTTCCTTGCGCTCTTTTTTTAAATATTTATTGAAAGAGGGGGAAATTAGAAAAAATCCTATGGATGAAATTGATAGTCCAAAAGCTGCAAAGCCGCTGCCACAAGCGTTGGCTTATGCACAAATTGATCATCTTTTTAGTATGCCGGATATAGATTCATATTTAGGTCTTCGAGATCGTACGATTATGGAGCTATTTTATAGTTCAGCTCTTAGGGTATCTGAGCTTGCGTCGCTCAATCGTAGTGATTTTAACAAGGCGGGATTAACGATTCGAGTTCGTGGAAAGGGGAAGAAGGAGCGTGTATTGCCAATCACGAAGATTGCAAGCGGCTTTGTAATAAAGTATTTGACGCATAAATTACGGCATTTTCCAGGGAAACTGTTTTCTGAAAAAGATAGGGAGGCTATTTTTTTGAATAAGTTTGGCAAAAGGTTGACGACCCGCTCTATCGATCGAATGTTTAAGAATTACCATCAGCTAAGTGGACTTTCTGTTAAAATCACCCCTCACACTGTGAGGCATTCTATTGCAACGCACTGGCTTGAAAGTGGTATGGATTTAAAAACTATTCAGACGCTTTTAGGTCACAGCTCACTTAGGGCAACAACGATTTATACGAAGGTGTCTTGTAAGCTTTCAGAGAAAGTTTACAACATGGCGCATCCAAGAGTGTTGAAGGAAAAGCTGTAAGCCGGATTCTGTCCTCAAGAGAGGGGCAATCATTCATCTAGGGATGTTGTCACCAACATCCTCATGCGAAATTTAAGAAACTTTGCGGATCACAAATAAATTTGTTTCTTTCTTGCTTCAGATAGGGTTTATAGCATCTTATATTTCTAAAAGAAGATCGACTCCTAAAATCGATATTTTCATCCTGTCTCTTAAGAAAGAGCGGTCTATTTTCTGTTACACTTTCCGTAGCCTTACGGCCCCCAG
>DAOWHK010000108.1 GCA_030641465.1 Parachlamydiales bacterium
ATTGATCGTCTCTAGAAAATTTGTACCATAAATGTTCGTCCACTCAGGAAATACACCATTTGCTGCAGCTACAGCGCTTGGAACACCAAAAATAAAGGTTCCAGATCCAACCAATAGAACAGCTTTCTTTCTTGAAATATTGTAGAGCTCCATGAGATTTGTTGCTACAACCTCAACAAGTGGGATTGCAGATGTTAGGGCGGTAAAGACAAATAAAGTAAAAAACGACGTGGAAATTAAGAGGGATGCCGGGAGCTTTGCAAACAAGAATGGAAGCGTTTTAAATACAAGACCATAGCCTGCTTGCGGCTCTAAATCAAAACTAAAGACAACGGGAAAAATACTCAGCGCCGCAAGTAATGCGACGATGATTACAGCACCAGCGACAATCCCTGCTAGCTGAGGGATATTGCTCGATTTTTTCATATAGCTTCCGAATGTAATCATGATACCCTGACCAATACTAAGGGTCCAAAATGCTAAACCTAACGCCTCAAGGGCGCTAGAAAATTTAAATTCGGAAAAGTCGGGATAAAACACAAAACGAAAAGCCTCATGAAATCCATCAAGCGTAAGACCATATAGAAAAAATCCGACAAGAAGAACGAGCAAAATACGCGTCATAAGCTTTGCCCAAAACTCAAGCCCCTTCCTCACTCCTGAGAGCACAATCCCCATGGTAATTGCGGTAAAAATAAAGTGCCAAAATATAGAAATCCCAGAAGATTCAGAGAGTGTATTAAAAACACCGGAGATCTCTGTTGCGGTTAAGCCATGGTAAAACCCTGTAAGAGACTGAACAACATAGCTCATTCCCCACCCTGCAATGACACTATAAAAAGACATAATTAAGAAAGAAGATAGCACTCCAAACCAACCAACAGCTTTCCAGCCAGTCTTTTTTTTATCGAGTACTTCGAAGGCACCAACGGCGGCTCTTTCCGTACTTCTTCCTAAAATGAGCTCGGAAATGAATAGAGGTATTCCAACAATAATGACGCAAACCAAATAGATGAGGATGAAAAGTCCCCCTCCATTTTGACCAACAGTATAGGGGAATTTCCAAAGAATTCCAAGACCTACCGCTGATCCGAGAGCCGCCATGATAAAGCCAAACTTGGATCCCCAATGCTCTCTAACTTTGTTCATGATAAATCACAGAAATATTTTTTTAGCCTATGATATATGGCTTTAATGGAAAAGTCAAGGCCTAGGCAACTTGAAGGCCGCCTCTCTATAGCTCTAAAGTTAGCGCCTTTTTAGACCCCCTAGAGGATAAGCTCTGATGGAGCATCCTGGTCGCGATGATAGGCTCCTTTAATTTTCTTAGCCTGCATCTCTCTTGATCGTTTTAAAATTTTCACTCCAAGTTCAATATGATTTGGCATGTATTTTTCAAAAACTACTTCGGAGCTTTTCTTGGTTTTAATGCCTGTTCTATTTAAGGGAAGATCTGAAATAAGCAGCAGCGCCCCAAGTGTGAATTTTCGACGATAGCTCGCCATAAAAAGGGTTGCACACTCCAGCTCAAACGCCTGCGCTTTTGTCGCCTTTATCCTCTCGACAAAACCCTCATTAAACTCCCAAAAGCGAAGATTGGATGTAAATGTAATTCCTATATGATAGGGCGCTTTTTCCTCTTCTAAAATTTCTGAGACAGCTTTTTGCATCAAAAAATTTGAGAGAGAAGGTACTTCGGGTGGAAAATAAAAATCTGATGTTCCTTCCGCGCGAATGCTCGCAACAGGCACAAGATATTCCCCGACCTTATACCGGCGGCGAAGCCCCCCACACATTCCAAGAAGTAGTGAGGACTTTATGGGGAGAAAAGAACATAAATCCACAACAAGCGCTGCTGCTGGAGACCCAATTTTAAAATCTAAAATAGTCACATCTTCTTCAACTGAATGTGCTACCTTAAACATCGATCCTTCCGATATTTTGAGATTTCTTTTTTCTGCAAAATGGGTGACGTATCTTGGAAAATTCGTAAGGATGAGATTCGATTGAAAATCACTTGCAGGTGAGCCGGAATATCTTTCCAGTGTTTGCCTTGCATATTCTTCTTCTTTTAAATCACTCTCTTCCACATCTGCTTCCATCATCTTTCTCCTTGCCTTGTACTTCCTTACCCATAACAAACAAGAACCTCAACTTTCAAGACATTCTTATCTCTTAATTTTTTCTTTACATTTGATGTAGCACTTCTTTATAGTCTTGGAAAATTTCGGGGGGAATTATGATTGGATCTTTACAGGAAAGTTTAGGCCCTTGGTCGGGCACTTTAGAAGCGGCTGGGTCTTTTTGCCAAAAGCCAGTAGAAATGTTTTTTTATCCTTTGACATCTCGGTGTGAAATGGATTGGAAGGCGACAAGTTTAGCGGCCTTAACAATCATTGCGGTGGCAAATCTTGCAATCGATGTGTTTTTTAACCAGTATGCGTTTATTGCAACATGTTGCCTTGCTAACTACTTTCTTTATAAAAACCAAGAACTTGAACCGATAAATGCCATTACATCAACACTTGGCGTAACATCGTTGCAATTAGGTACAATCCGCGACAATCTATCTGAAGAGTGTCAAGCTCTTCGCTCCACCAATGGAGAACTTACTGAGAACGTTTCTACACTCGGCGAAAGATTAGATACATTTCAAAATGCAAATGAGCGTTGCCTTGAACAAGTAAACAGGCTAAATGAACTAAATGCACAATATAATGCGCGCCAAGCTGAGCATAATACGCTTAATATTCAAGCAGCGCACACTCAAGGACAGTTCGAAGCGCAAACAACGGCTTTAGGCCAGATCAGAGAAGATATGGCACTCGAAAGAGAGGCCTTAACTGAAGTGAGAGAAGAAATTAGAGGCGCCACCCGAGGTCTTCAAGATCTTCAGGCCTCAATGACAGCTGAGCAAAGAGCTCACATGGATTCACTTACCCGCTTAAGCGCAGAACTTGAGCGCCGAGCACAAAACCTTGGAGAATAATGATGGCAAACCCTTTAACAATCGATTTTGATACGGCAAGTTTTGAGACAGTCTTACAGAACTTTGTACAGTACACAAGAGAGCAAACAAGAGAGAGGCCAATGATCACGCTGATTTCAGCCCTTGCCTACGCAGCTCTTGGAATCACTGCCTTTGAAATTGTAGGAGCTATTTTGCCAATCCCTGTAATAATGCCAGTGATTGTAAAATTTGCCAATTGGGCGATGTTTGCATCTCTTAGTTGGATTGCCTATCATGCTGTATCTACCATCAATGAAAGGCAACAATTAGCAGAAGCTGTGCAAACTCGGCTTGGCGATTGATAATTATCCCACTTTCCTTCAAAATAGAATTTCGAATTAATGGAGATTGTTATGGCAAGTGTCAGTACAAATGAATTTAAGCAGGGAATGAAAGTGGAACTTGATCGAGTGCCCTATACTATTATAGGCGTCGAGTTTGTAAAGCCCGGAAAAGGGCAAGCTTTTACACGCACGAAACTAAAGCATCTCATGTCTGGCAGGGTCATTGAAAAGACCTTTAGATCAGGAGAAAAACTCCCCCTTGCAGATGTGGAAGAAATGAAAATGCGCATGCTTTATAAAGAGCAATCGGATGCTGTTTTCATGCACGATGAAACGTTTGAGCAGATCCACGTTCCTCTTACCATAATTGGAGATGGGGAAAAGTGGCTGATGGAAGAGA
>DAOWHK010000095.1 GCA_030641465.1 Parachlamydiales bacterium
CTCTTCTTCCTTGAGTCTGCCAAGTTTTTCTAGTACTTTTCTAGCATCTGTTGCGAGTTTGTTGCAGAGGTCTCTTTGATCACGTACGATTTTTGATACAGAGGATTTAAGTTCACTGTACATCTGCTTGGAAGCTGCAGCTGGGCCGGAAATGATCAGAGGAGTTCTTGCTTCGTCAATTAAGATGGAGTCGACTTCGTCAATAATTGCAAAATAATAGCCGTTTTGACATTGATCTTTGGCGGAATGCACCATGGAATTGTCCCGAAGATAGTCGAAACCAAATTCGGAAGCTGTTCCATAGACAATGTCAGATTTGTAAATTTGACTGCGCACTTCAGGTGGAACATCATTTGTAAGCGATGCTGTTGTTAGCCCAAGCCATCTGAAAACGACACTAATCCATTCGCAGTCCCGTTTTGCTAGGTAATCATTGACCGTCACAAGATGCACAGGTTTTCCAGTTAGTGCATTGAGATAAAGCGGCATGGCAGCTGTTAGCGTTTTGCCCTCACCTGTTTGCATTTCTGCAATTGCGCCAAAATGCATCGCAATTGCACCAAGAATTTGTACATCGTAGGGGACCATGTCCCACTTTTGATCGAAACCAGAAAGATGTACCTCAGTCCCAAGAAGTCTTCGACAAGCATTTTTGACAAGGCCATAGGCTTCAGGAAGAAGGGAGTCTACAGACTCTCCCTTTTGAATTCTTTTGCGAAACTCAACCGTCTTCAGCTGTGCTTCGTCATCTGAGAGCTTTTGAAATTTTTGATCCCAAGCATTTACTGTTTTGACAGTTTTAAAATATTTTTTTACAAGGCGACCTTGCTGCGTGCCAAAAACTTTTTTTATAATACCAAACATGTACTGATCCGCTCTGAATTTGATTGTTTCATCCATTTTAACCGATTTCGTATTAAACATAAATTTTTTCGTGAAAAGATCGTGAAAGAGGGATATGATGTGATCATGACAAAAATAAATTTTATCAATCGAGAGACAAAACAGGTCGAGACCGAGAAAGTATACGGGCAGTATTTGCTCGAGGTTTTCTATGGGAAAGGCTTTGTTTCTAAAATAATTTCTTGGACGGCTCTTCCCCTTTTGACAAGGTTTTCCTTTCTTTCAAAAATATATGGATTTTTTCAAAAAACGAAAAAGAGTCAGAAAAAAATCGCCCCTTTTATTCGAGATTTCAAGGTAGATACCTCGGAATTTGAAACGCAGCAGTTTGATTCATTCAATGATTTTTTCACGAGAAAACTGAAAAAAACAGCTCGCCCAATTGACAAGTCTAGTCTAGTGCTGCCAGCTGATGGCCGCTACCTTGCTTATTCTTCTTTAAAACCAGAAGATAAAGTCGCTATTAAAGGGCAGAGCTTTACTCTGGAATCTCTTCTGCAATGCAAATCCCTTGCGAAGAAATATGCAGGAAGCTCGCTTTTAATTGCGCGTCTATGCCCTGTTGACTATCATAGATTTCATTTTCCAGCAGATTGCACCCCATCAAGGCCGACCCTTATCAAAGGGCAATATAACTCTGTAAATCCCATCGCTCTTGCAAAAAACCTTTCCTATCTTTCTCAAAACAAACGAATTTACACAACGCTTCTCACAAAAAATGCAGGAGATATTCTCTATATGGAAATTGGCGCGACAAACGTTTCGAGTATTCAGCAAACCTTTGCTCCAAATAAGCCCTACCTTGCAGGAGAGGAAAAAGGGTACTTTGAATTTGGCGGATCTTGCCTTGTCCTTCTTTTTGAAAAAGGGCGCGTTGAGTTTGCAAGTGATCTTCTTGAAGCAACAGCAAAAGGTTATGAGATGTACGCTAAAATGGGCAGTTATTTAGGAAAAATCTGCAAATAGAAAGTAACACTCTATCTGAGAGCAAAAAACTCGTAACATAACTCCATTTGTCCAGCATGATCTGATTGAATCAGCTGAAGAGAAGAACCATCTTCAGTTGATGAAAAACTTGTACGTGATACATAGTCCCACGTACTTGGATCAATTTTTTCTTGGATGGAATCTTGAAATAGGTGAGTAAGAATACGTGGGTGTAATAGCTCATCTGATTGACGCTTTCCGTTCAATTCGGTTTCAAAAAATGCATGATATACCACCTGACTACGATCAATGCCTAAATAGACAATTCCGAACTCTGTAGTCCCTTGAAAATGTAACTTAGCGAATAACCCTCTTCCTTGAAGCTCAGTTCCCTCATCGTGATATGTTGTAGGAAAAGTGAAAGTGTTTAGGAGCTGTTCATCTAAAATAATTGCTTGAATACCCCGTAAGTAGTGCCTTGCTTGCGTTTCAAAGGCTTCTTTGTCTGTATAATGAGCATAGAGCTCATCTCCTTTGCAATTGGTTATGGCTCTAATTGCATTGGGAGATAGGTCTCCCCATTTTCCAACGCGACTATCTAAATGGTTCCAATTAGTAGCGTTTCTTTGTAATGATATTAATGCATCTTCTAGAGGTTGCTTATTTGTTTTAGGAGGTTGTGATTTTTTTGGAGCCTTAGTAGCGGGAGCTTCTTGAGCTTTAGATTCTGTTTTTGTTGTGGCTTTCTTTTTCTTTTTGCTCTTGCTAGGAGTTTCATCTGCAAATGCTGCAATAAGTTCTGCCATAATTAAATCTGGATCTTTTGGGGCTATAGAGGGATCAAGTAGTTCCCGATCACTTTTCCCGGATGCAAATTTTCTGAAGTTATTAAGGGTTTCTGTCCATTGGTCGTGCTGTTTTTTTCTTTTTTTTGCTTCTAATTTAAAAGAAAGAGCAAGTCTTGCAGAAGTGTCTCTTGCGCCTGAAGCTCTTCCTAAGCTCCCTAGGACTTTTTTGGCACTATCATGACGTTTATCAAAAACAATCTCTAAACATTTATGCATAGAGGAGCCCTCTTTGAAAGGAACTAGAAACTGCTCAAGATAACGATTCACGATATCTGGATTAGCAAGTAACGGATTTTTTAGAGTAGATGCTTGAACACTTTGAACAACTACTTCTTTATAAAAACGCGTAAAAGCTGCAAGCACTTCTTCTTGTTTTTCTTTATGAACTCCTTCAGATAAAGTAAAATCTAAACCAAAAGAGATATCCTTAGTTAAACACATCTTTCCTATATCTGATAAATTTGGGTCAAAAATTTCTGAAAGGCGAAGTTCCTGCTCAGGAGATAGGGTACATCCAAAAACACGTTTTATGCAGTGGGGGTATAGCTTTTTGTCTAACCACTCAGTGTTATATAAATTGATTTCAACGGGCTCTCTTAGATTGCGGTGGATAATCTCTTGAGCTTTCGTGTTAAATGAACTTTGGATGTCTTGAAATAAGGGGTATAAATCATCATTTGATGAAATATATACCAGGCATTGCGGAGAAATTGATCCGATAGAAAAATCTATGCACTGATCTAACGCATTTTTAAGCAATAGGCGAAGTTCACCTTCAGATATTGTAAGAATGTCCTTGCAGCTGCTTGAAACAGTAAGAACCATCTCCTCTACTACATCATTCCATTTGCTATCAGCTTTTATCTCTGCCAGTAAATTTGGCATGTGAGGTAAATCTAAAACTGCAGGTAGGGGTGATAATGATGATCTAGAAGAAATTGCCATTGATTTGCTCTCGTATTGTTATATTAATAATAAATTTTAACATTAAGCTGAAATTTAATAAAGAAGAATGAAAATATTTAAACTGTTTAAAAAAATGTTTACGATTATTTAAATTGATCGAGATAGTAATTGTTTTGTAATAAGGGATAATAGAAGGAATATGAGCTGTATTCCAAAATGGAAAGTTATGCAGGAAAAAGGCTCTGAAGTTAAAAAAGCGGAGTTAATCAGGCTTTTTTAAGATGTGAAAAACCATTTGGCAATCAATTTTGATACAAATGGAGTTATGTAGACTACTCCCAAAACCAGAAAGGCACCAGTTGCAACTCCAGCTGTTGCAATATGTTTCTTCTTTTCCTTTTTTGCTATGATTCTATAGAAAGAATATCCTGATGCAAAAAAATACACTACCGCTAACCATAAATTAATATTCATAATAATACCTTTAATTATTAATAATCCACACCCCAAGAATCAACGCAGTCTCTTTGGTCTTTATTCCAACTCAATGATTTTTACTTATTCTTTGGGCGAATCAGGAGTTTTGGAAAGATCATCCAAAAGCGTCTGAATTATTGCCAGGTAGCTGGGAGATCGCGGATCGGTGCTTTCTAAAAATTGAAAGACTGTAGGATTATTTTCTTTCAGAGTATTTATCATAGATTCTAGAAGCTCGATACTCACTTCCTCTTGAACCTTTTTCGACTGAATATCTGGGATTTTTCCAGTGTTTAATAAATTTTTCATTTGGGATTTTAAGTCTTGTGGCAAAGTTATTTGGAATTGCAAAGCGTCTTGAAGGGCATCAAATGCATCGATAGCTGCCTCTTGATTTTTAGAGTGGAAAGCGTCTTTAAAGCATTGGTAAATAATGTTAAGGCGGTCAGGGTCTGTGCGGTGTAAAATTTTGGTGAAATGCTTGAGAAGCAAAATGCGGTCTCCGTTTATTGCTGTCATACATTCCTCGTAATCGGCGCCGCACTCAAGTATATTACGAAGGAAGCGTTCAGGTACCATATTATTTCTACAGGCAAAGAAAAGAGGGGAGACAGGCTTATAGCCTGCTCCAAAAATTATGGGAGTGTTGATTGATTCAGGAAGTACATGGATCATAGCTTGAACATCTTGCGCTGTTTGAGAATCTAAAGAATTGTTAAAAAACCCTTTTGACAGAGCTATCGCAAGCACTTGATCCCTTGTGAAGTTCTTTGTTTGATCTGCGGAGGAGAGGTATTTTTCTGCTAGTAAGTCGGCAAAGCAATTTTTTATTTTTTGCAATTCGTTTGTGCAAGCTGTTTTGCAGGTCGTGCAGGTAACGGCAAAGTGGAAAAGGTCGCGAATGGAATGTATTATCTCTTGTCGATCCGTACTGGTTGATCTATTTAGGTGACTTGCTATTTCTTGATAAATATCAAGTCCTAAGGGTTGAATGCTCATAGATTTACTCCGATATTAATTTATTAGCTAGTTAAAATTTGTTGTATTATATCTTGTTAAATTTAGTTCTGTGCAGATGGGGCAGAGCTCAATTTTGTGTCCCCTGGCTTGGCAGTACTGCCGCGCATAGTAGATGATTTGCAGATGCAGTTTATTCCACAGCTTTTCAGGAAAGAGCATTTTTAGATCGCGCTCTGTTTCTTTGACATTTTTTCCACTCGATAGGCCCCATCTTTTTGCGCACCTGTGGATGTGGGTGTCGACTGGGAATGCGGGAATATTAAAGCACTGCGAGACTACAACAGAGGCTGTTTTATGTCCAACTCCTGGAAGTTTTTCTAAATCGTTGATATCATTTGGAACTTTTCCTTGATGGTCTCGAAGTAGATCAATGGAGAGGTTTTTGATTGCGTTTGCTTTGAAATTGGAAAGGCCGCAGGGGCGAATAATTTTTTCTATATCTTCGACTTTTTGCTTGGCCATGTCATTTGGTGTTGAGGCAAGTAAGAAGAGGGTGGGCGTTATCATGTTCACTCGTTTGTCGGTGCACTGCGCTGAGAGAAGCACGGCAATAAGAAGTGTGTAGTGATCTTTGTGTGTAAGGGGAATGGGGGTTTTTGGAAAAAGGGATTCCAAAATTTTTAGAATGATTGTTGCGCGCTGCTTTCGATTCATTTTCCGACGCAAAACTTGGAAAAAATGGCGGAGAGCACATCTTCTGTGACATTTGTTCCGATAATTGTTCCAAGCTCTTTTAGAGCACTTTTCATATCAAGGGTTAAAAATTCTGGGGAGACGTTTTCTTCAAGGCCCTTATGTGCGAGCTCGAGGAAGGTTATTGCGCTAGATAGTGCTTGATGATGCCTCTCGTTTGTAATCCAAACTTCTTCTTTTGATGGGGGGCCAGATTTCCAGATGATTTGAGAAATAGCGTTTTTTAGATTGTCGATTCCTTGTTCATTTTTGGCAGAGAGGAGAACTCCATTTTCTTTTGGTTTTTCGTGGGTTAGATCTTGTTTATTCCAAACGAGGAGAGTTTTTTCTTTTGGAAGCGTTTTATATAGGGCTTGCTCATCCAGGGAGAGTCCTTTTTGAATATCGCCGATAAATAGGACGAGGTCGGCCTCCATGGCTGCTTTTTTTGCCCGCGCAATTCCTTCTTTTTCAATCAGTTCCGGGGAATTTCGAATGCCTGCAGTATCAAGGAGTTTAAAATGCATTCCGCAAAAACTGATTTCTTCTTCAAGAATATCACGGGTTGTACCGGGAATGTTTGTGACAATTGCGCGATTTTTTCTTGAAAGTGCATTCATTAGAGAGGATTTGCCAACATTTGGGGCGCCGAGTAGGCAAAGGGTCAGTCCTGCAAAGAGCGTTTTTCCATCGTTGAAGGTGTTTGCAAGCTGCAACATTTCCGAGATGATTTTTTTAAGCTGCAAAAGTAGTTCGTCTTGGCTTGCAAATTCAAGGCCTTCTTCTGGATAATCGACCCAAGCTTCAATAATGGCGGTAATTTCTGTAAGATTTTTTTGATAGTTTGTAATATTTGCATACAAACTTCCTTGGAGCTGCTTTTCTGCAGATTTTAGGGCTAAATCACTTTTTGAAGAGATGAGAGCTTGCACAGCTTCTGCTTGTGTAAGATCAATTTTTCCATTGATAAATGCCTGGAAGGTGAACTCTCCTGGAAGCGCGGCTCTCGCTCCTGCATGAAGAGTTTCTTCTAAAACTTTTCTTGTCACCAAACTGCCACCATGGCAGTGAAGCTCTATTATATCTTCACCGGTGTAGGATTTGGGAGCCTTCATTACAAGAAGGAGTCCCTCATCTACAACATTTTTTTGCCGATCGTAGATTTTGCCAAAATGGACGGTATGGGTAAGATATTTTTTGACGGGGCCAGAGAAAATGCGCTCGCCAATTTCTATGGCTTTTGGGCCCGAAATGCGGATAATTGCAACCCCACCATCTCCTGGAGGAGTGGCAATGGCTGCAATCGTTTGACCCTTTTCATAGCTGCGATGTGTAAATTCCATGGGGAAATTCTAACATATTAA
>DAOWHK010000219.1 GCA_030641465.1 Parachlamydiales bacterium
CAAAACGAACTTAATTTCGAACAAGGAACTCTTGCCCAAACTGATAATCCTTTACTCGATGAAGAACTAGAAATTGATGGAGTAAACCAGTTCATCCTTGATACCATTAAAGATTCAGGATTCGATACTCCTCGAAAAATATTGAATGTAACAGCAGCAGAGTTAGCCAAAGAGGCTGGTATTAGCCGAGAAATGGCAGAAGATATCCTCGAAAAACTGCGCAACAAAAGGACATAAACTTTGGCGAAAAATCTAAAGCTAAAAGTCAAAAACGCACAACTTGCCGAGGCACTTAAACTTAACAAGTTAAAAAAAACAGACGAAAAAGCTCCAATCCCTAAAGCCTCTACAAAGCCGTCAAATGCACGAGTTATTAAGGCATCCGAACACGCACGAGTTATTAAAGCATCCGAGAAATCTGCTGAGCCGGTAATCAAGCCTGCTGAGCCGGTAATCAAGCCTGCTGAGCCAGTAATCAAGCCTGATATCGCGCCAACCCCACCACCTGTTACTGTCAAACCACCAACTCAAGAAAAAAAACCAGAAACTACACCATCAGTTAATAAAAAGCCTCGTGCAATCGCTACACCAATCAATAAAGAGATTAGAAAGAGCCCGTCTCGAAAACCTATAATTAAAGAGACAAAAGAATCACGTCCAACTGATGCTAAGACACCAACTCAAGAAAAAAAAGGCACTTCCACCCGTGCAACCTCTAGCCAGCCATTAAATAAACCTAGCGAATCCGCCTCTCCAATCAACAAAAAAGCTATTCCAAAACCCGCTAAGCGCTATGAAACACCGAGCTCATTTGATTCGCGAGATAGGCAAGGCTTAAGATCTGACGATGAAAGATCATGGAGGAGGCGAAAACCTTCAAGATACAAAACTGCAAAGAAAAGCTCGATTGAAATAGTTAGACCTAAAAACTTGCATATTAGACTTCCTATTTCTTTGAAAGACTTAGCTGTTGCAATGAAGCTCAAAGCCTCTGAAATTATTGCTAAGCTTTTCATGCAAGGTGTAACGATTACCATTAATGATACGATCGAGGAAGAAACACTTGTTCAACTCATTGGCCATGACTTTGCTTGTGAAATTACAATCGATACTAGTGAAGAAGAAAGGCTCCGTATTACAAATCAGACTATTCAAGAAGAAATCGCATTAAATGCCCCTGATCAATTAAAACAAAGACCCCCTGTCATTGCATTTATGGGCCATGTTGATCATGGAAAAACCAGTCTTATCGATACAATTAGAAAGAGTCAAATTGCCCACGGTGAAGCCGGCGCAATAACTCAACATATTGGCGCGTTTAAGTATCATAAGGAAAATGGAGATATTACAATTCTTGATACTCCAGGTCATGAAGCGTTTACTTTAATGCGTGAGCGAGGAATTAATATCACAGATCTTGTTATTCTTGTAATTGCTGGAGATGAAGGTATTAAACCACAAACTGAAGAAGCTATTAATAAAGCAAAATCAGCTGGCGTTCCCATCATCGTTGCAATTAATAAATGTGATAAACCAGATTTTAACGCAGAAAATGTATATCGACAACTTTCTGATCATGAACTACTTCCTGAAGCATGGGGCGGCGCAATAATAACTGTTAACTGTTCGGCTGTTACTCGCGAAGGAATTGATGAACTTTTAGAAATGATCATCCTTCAATCAGAAGTATTAGAGTTAAAAGCATGTAGCAATACAAGGGCACGAGGCACAATAATTGAGTCAGAAAAGCACAAAGGCCACGGCTCTGTAGCAACTGTTCTTGTCCAGAATGGCACTTTGAAGCTTGGTGATGCTATAGTACTTGAAGAGATATATGGCAGGGTCAAGTCAATGTATGATGAAAATGGAAAATCCCTAACTGAAGCTCCTCCCTCCACCCCTGTAAAAATTACCGGGCTTTCAGGAATTCCAGCAGCTGGAAGCGAATTTATTGTTGTGGATTCTGAGAAAGAAGCCCGTAAACTTTGCTTAGAAAGAACTTCTGGTGAAGTGCGCGCAAGACTTAGCAGGTCTAAATCAGAAGGCATTGAGATCTTAATGCAAAAGCATACAGAACGTTCAGAAAAGAAAATTTTAAATCTTATTATTCGAGCAGATGTACAAGGCTCTATAGAAGCTCTAATAAATTCTCTTCAAAATATTAAAACAGATAAAGTCGAGCTGAACTTTATCGCACATGGAGTTGGAGAAATTTCCGAATCAGATGTCGAGCTTTCCGTTGCATCAAGCGCTCCAATTATTGGATTCCATACAAATATTGAAAGCCATGCAGAACCTTTAGTTAGACATTTTAGTGTAAAAATAATTCAACACGATATCATTTATCACATTATCAATGATGTCAAACAGCTCATGGTTGAAAAACTAGATAAAGTTCGTGAAGTACATGAGTCTGGAACGGCTACTGTTCAAACTACGTTCAAGGTTTCCAGTCTTGGTACGATTGCTGGCTGTATTGTTAACCAGGGTAGTATCAAAAAAAATCAAATTGCAAAACTTTTCAGAAAAGACGAGCTTCTCTGGGAAGGTGAAATTTCTTCTTTAAAAAGGGTCAAAGAAGATGTAAAAGAAGTAAAGCAAGGCCTTGAGTGCGGAATTTTACTGAAAAAATTCAATGATTTCGAAGAAGGCGACCAAATTAAATCCTATACTGTCACTTATACTATCCAAGAGCTATGACAACAAAAAGAACAAAACGCCTTAACTCACTCCTTAAAGAAGTGCTAACAGAAGTCATTAGAGAAGATGTCCGAAACCCGAATGTCTCCTCTCTTTTTACAATTACAAGTGTCGATATTACTAGTGATTTGACTCTTGCAAAGGTCTATATCAGTGTCATTGGAACAGACGAAGATCGCAAGCTCACCCTTGATGCCTTGCAATCAGCTGCAGGATTTATTTCTGTTTTTGCCTCCAAGAAAGTAACCATGCGTCACTTTCCAACGCTCACATTCATTTTAGACACTTCTGTTGATAAGCATATGAGAATTGATTCTCTTCTTCAAAAAATTGAATCGGAAAAGCAATCCCGTAGTCAAGATGACGCTAAATGACTCTGCAAATGAAGGAATCCTTCTTGTCAACAAAGAGCGCGGAAAAACTTCCTTCCACCTTGTATATCTATTAAGAAAGCTCACAGGAATAAAAAAGATCGGTCATACGGGTACGCTCGATCCTTTTGCAACAGGTGTGATGATCTTACTAATTGGAAGAAATTATACAAAAATTGCAGATCAATTTATTAATGATCACAAGATTTACAATGCTAGCTTGCACCTTGGCGCTGCTACAAATACATTTGACTGTGATGGAGAAATCACCCAAACATCAACATCTATTCCAACCCTTTCGGAAATAGAAACAGCTCTTTGCTCTTTTCAAGGAGAAGTCATGCAAACACCTCCGATGTTTTCTGCAAAAAAAATAAATGGACAAAAGCTTTATAATTTGGCACGCAAAGGAATTGAAGTTGAAAGGCAAGCTGTTCAAGTCAGCCTAGAAACAACCCTTATTTCTTACAATTACCCAACTCTTGAACTTTCGATAAAATGTAGTAAAGGCACATACATTCGAAGTATTGCGAATGATTTGGGAATTGCTCTTGGTTCTTTCGCTCATCTAAAAGAGCTTGTGCGCACTGAGTGTGGTAAATACTCATTAAAAGAGTGTGTTGACACTTCATCACTAAAAGACCTAAACTTCCCCTATCGATCTCACTTACTTAAAATTCATGAAAATCTATAGCGAAACCTCAAAAATCCCAGAGCTCAAAGCCCCTATTGTAATGACAATTGGTAATTTTGATGGGCTCCATCTAGGACACATTGAGATCATTAATCGCTTAAAACACTATGCGAAAAACAGCGGAACAAGTGTCATCACAACCTTTGCAAACCACCCTTCTGAAATACTAACCCCAAATCACAAAACGCCCCTACTTACAAGCTTAGAACATAAACTCCATCTATTTGAAAACTACCATATCGATATCACTTACCTAATTCATTTTACTAAAGAGCTAAGAGAGCTTTCCTACGAACAATTTATTCGCAATCTGCGAAAAAAAATCCCTTTTGATTACTTGATACTTGGATCAGATGCATCCTTTGGAAAAAATCGCGCAGGTGACAAAAAAAACCTTCAAAAACTCGCAAAAGACCACCACTTTCAAGTGGAATACCTCCCTAAGCTTTTATCGGACGGGGAGATCATCTCCAGCCGGCGGCTTCGCAATTGCATTCAGACAGGAAATCTAGAGGAGGCAAAAAAACTGCTCGGGCGCCCCTTTTCGATCTATCTTAATAAAGGTACCTATCGTCTAAACAAAAATTCAAATTTTCTTGAGATCGATCTAATGATAAATCTCTGTCTTCCCCCTTCTGGTAATTATAATTCCTATATTATTATTCAAAACAAGCAAATTCCCGCTAATATTAAAATAATTAAAACAGATAATGATTTAACAAAGATTTTTACCGATTTAAAACATTTTCAAGAAGAATTATTAAATATACAGATTGTATTTACATAATTAGCTCTCTAGTTTATTGTTTTTGCAAAATTTGGAGTAACGATGTCACTCATAACCAGTCTACCCCCTTATACACATGTTGATCTAGAAGCTCAGCGTTTAAATGATGAGCAAAACGAGCAATACACATTAATTTCAAAAATTGCTTTGGGCGTATTTGTAGGAATAGTAAAGTTCTCAGGTATTGCTCTCCTGGAAGTAATTATTACTCAAATTCTATCAGGCTTTGGAATTGAACTGACAGAAACTCAAGCGTGCATGCAAATTCTTGAAGATTGTGAAGACCCTTTAATGCAAAAATTAATCATTGCCGAGATTTGTCTAATTGGACCAATTATTGAAGAGATTATTTTTCGCTCGGGAATTGACAATGGTTTTCAATTCTCTCAATACCTGATGGGATATGATCCAGATAGTACAACTCAAAAAACGATAAGATTTGCCACAGCCTCCCTTATTTTCGGAGCCTTGCACCTAACTCCCGAGCAAGGTTATTTAAATATCCCCATTTTCATCTTCACTACTCTTGCTGGTGTAGTATATCACTACCTAAAAGAAGAAACAGGAGATATAATTGCTCCAAGCGCGGCGCACATCACCAATAATACTCTTGTGATGATAACATAGTTATTATTGTGACTTCACCTCTAGATTCTGTTTCGCAATTGCATTCAAGCAGGTGATCTTGAGGATGTAAAAAAACTGCTCGGGGGCCATATTCGATCTATCTCAATAAAGGTACCTATCGTCTAAACAAAAATTCCAATTTCCTAGAGATCGATCTAATGATAAATCTCTGTCTTCCACCTTCTGGTAATTATAATTCCTATATTATTATTCAAAACAAGCAAACTCCCGCTAATATTAAAATAATAAAACAGATAATGATTTAACAAAGATTTTTATCGACTTAAAACATTTTCAAGAAGAATTATTGAATATACAGATTGTATTTACATAAAATAGCGCTTTAATTTAAACTTTTTGAAAATTTGGAGTAATTTATGTCACCAATAGACCTTTTGTCGCCTATTCATCCCATTGATCTTGAAGCGCAGCGCCTAGACAATGCACAAAACGAGCAATACACTTTAATTTCAAAAATTGCCCTGGGCATATTTGCTGGAATAGGATGTCTTACATGCAACGCGTTCCTAGGCGTTGTGACCGTTGTAATTCTTGATAGCTTTGGAATTGAACTCACAGAAAATCAAGAATGCATGCAGATACTAGAAGATTACGAAGACCCATTAATCCAAAAAATTCTGATTGCAAGTATTTGTCTATTCGCACCAATAATCGAAGAAATTGAATTTCGCTGGGGACTCGATACTGCTTTTCAATACTCCCAACAAAGATTGGACTATGATCCAGATAGCACAACTTCGAAAACAATGCGAATTGCTGCTGTGTCCCTTTTTTTTGGAGCCTGTCACTTAACTCCTGAGCAAGGTTATACAAATATCCCCATTTTTATCATCACAACTCTTCTTGGCGGCGCATTACACTGTCTAAAAGAAGAAACAGGAGACATCATTGCTCCAACTGCTGCGCACATCACCCATAATACAGTTCTTATGCTACCTGAGATTTTATCGTGATACACCCTGAACCTATTCCGTTTGAGTTTACAAACATTGACAGTTACTATGCGCTAGAAAACGAAAGCGATATTTTTGATCGCACTTCAAAAGTTGCTTTAGGAATTATTACAGGCTTTGCAGGGGCCTACCTAGACAATCAGATGGTAAATTCTATTACAGATATTATGGTCAGCTATGAATATGACATGACTTGTAGCCAAGAGGCTATACTATTGCTTGATTTTTTAGGGCCTTGGTACAACCCAGCAAAAATTCTTTTAATCTCCTATATTACGCTTTTTGGCCCGATTATTGAAGAGGTAATCTTTCGTGAAGGGTTACATCAATGTTATTCAGAAGTTACGCAAATGGAGCGCATTTGCGTGTCGTCGGTGATTTTTGGGCTCATGCACCTCTCCCCACTTCAGGGATGGGTCAATATTCCTATTGTTTGCGCAACTACATTTCTAGGAGCTATTTTGCATATTCTTCGCGAGATGACAGGGGATATTATTGCACCAAGTGCTGCTCACATCACAAATAATACCTTAGCAATCCATGAATACCTAAGCGCTTCTCAATAATTCCCCGAGCGATTACAATGATGAGAATTTTGATTTAATTTTTGTGTTTATGAGACTTCTTTTCTCTATTCTTTTCTTTTGCGCATCTCTTCAGGCAGAAGATCCTAAAATCCGCCATGTTTACCTTACTTGGCAAGGAGACACGAGCACTACAATGACAATCAATGTCCACACTCTTGGAGGACTTGAGGAAATTGATGTTTGCTATACCGAAGAAAAAAAAGCAAATCAGGAGCCCTATAAACATCACATTCGAGCAAAAGGGATCCCTTTTGCATGTGGCGATCATATGCGGCACCTCTTCCATATCGAACTTACTAATTTATCCGCTGGTGGCACTTACTGTTTTACTTTGGGAACAAAAAAAACAGGGTTTATTGAGGAGTTAAAGTTTAAAACCATTCATCCTAAAAACTCTTCTTATAGATTTATTACAGGTGGCGATTGCGAAGTGAATAGCACAGCGATTGCTCTTATGAAGCAAGCATCTGCATGCAATCCAGACGCTCTATTTCTAGGTGGCGATTATCCAACAGGCGTTGAATCCCTTGCTGACTACGGAAAATGGGATGAGTGGCTTGATATGTATACAAACAACATGACTGCCATCGACGGAACATTGATCCCGATGATTGTGGCAATTGGTAATCATGAAGCTTTTGGAGGTTTTAATCAGCTTCCTGAAAAAGCCCCTTTTTACTACAATTATTTTAAACAAAATGAACGAGACTCAAGTTATTTTTCTAAAACTTTTGGCGAAGATATTGTTCTTTTTGTGTTAGATAGTGGCCATACTGCAAGCTACGGAGGCTCTCAACTCGATTGGATGAAGCAAGAATTTCAAAAGCATGAAAGTAAAAAAATTAAACTTGCTATCTACCACGTGCCGATCTACCCAAGTGTACGCTTTCCAAAGCCAACAGTTCCCTATCATATCATTTCAAAAATCATGGAACTTAATGGCTATAAATATTTTACACGGGCGATTCTCTTGCCCCAGTCAGATAAAGGTGGAAAATACTGGCTTCCACTTTTTGACAAGTATCAACTGACAGCGGCTTTTGAGCATCATGATCAGACTCTAAAGCGTACAAAACAGCTATTTAATGGAAAAGAACATCCAAATGGAACTCTTTATTTAGGAGATGGTGGTTGGGGACCCGAGCTGCAATGCACTCCTATCCAGTATTATTTTAACTCGTTTTTTGCAAAAACTATTGGTCATGTTTCTTTTTTTTGGCTAGTCGACATCAATAAAAACTCCATCCATTATCGCGCTCTGACCCCTACTGGCACGACAATTGATGAATATTATCAAAACATTTCTAAACAGGAAAAATAATGGCAGAACTCTCATGTGGCATAGTGGGCCTTCCAAATGTTGGAAAATCAACCCTCTATAACGCTCTTACAAAAAATACGGCCGGGGCAGCAAATTATCCTTTTTGTACAATCGATCCAAATGTTGGAGTGGTTGATGTTCCAGATTCAAGACTGCAAGTTCTCAGTGATCTTTCAGGTAGCAAAAAAATTATTCCTGCAAGCATGACTTTTGTCGATATTGCAGGTCTTGTAAAAGGAGCTGCAACAGGTGAAGGCCTTGGCAATAAATTCCTCTCGAATATTCGCGAAACGGATGCAATCATCCATGTTGTGCGCTGCTTTGATGACGATGAAGTAATCCATGTAGAGGGAAAAGTAGATCCTCTGCAAGATATTGAAGTGATTAATTTGGAGCTCATTCTTTCCGACCTGCAAATGTGTGAAAATATTTGCCAAAAACTTGCAAAACAAGTGAAGGGAAATAAAGAGTTAAAATCTTCCTTAGACACCCTTGAAAAAGTGAAAGCGCACTTAAATCAGAGTCTGCCTGTTCGAACTCTTAAATTTACTGAAGAAGAGAAAAACGACCTCACGCCTTATCACTTCATCACAGCAAAAAAAGTCATTTATCTTGCAAACGTCTCGGAAAATACTTTTACGAATAATCCTTATCTTGATCTCGTAAAAGAGTACGCGTCAAGAGATGGAAGTATCGTGATTCCGATCTGTGCACGTCTTGAAGAAGAACTTGCGCAGCTTCCTGTTGAAGAAGCCATTGAATATTTATCAACGCTCGGTCTAAATGAAACAGGCCTTGCAAGGCTTATTAAAACCAGTTTCGAAACGCTTAATCTTATTACCTATATTACAACGGGAGAAATAGAGACGAGAGCTTGGACAATTACAAAAGGAACAAATGCAAGAGAAGCTGCTGGAAAAATTCATTCAGACATCGAAAAAGGTTTTATTCGAGCAGAAGCTGTAAGTTTTAAGGATATGGTGAAATATAAAAGTAGAGCAGCTGCAAAAGAGGCCGGAGTTGCTAAAGCGGAAGGGAAAGAATATATCGTAAAAGATGGAGATGTTATCCTTTTCTTTCATAATTAAATTCAGGAAGAATCACAAAATCCTCATCTTCCTCCGCATGCTCTCCTTGAAGGGCTAGTTTCTTCTTAAGAATAAGCTCTTTTGTCTTTTCATCTTGCGCATGATCTGAAGCTTGTTGCAAGGATTCTTGAGCATCCTCCATATTCTGAAGATCTTTCAACTCCACAAGGGCTTTGCAGAAATACATTTCCGACAGGAAATCATTGGCACTTCCAAGCTCAGAAGAATCCTCAGGAAAAAAATCTTTAGGTTCTCCAAAACGAGAAATCACGAGCGTAATCTGATTAATAAATAGATCATTATTCTCTAATTTTTCATACCCTATCTTTACTTGAATAAACTCAGCTTTTGCTCGCTCAATAACAAGTGATGCATGCTTAAGCTGTAGCTGTTTCCTTGCTTCTGGATCAGATTCAGATTCAATCTTTTGTATTGATGCCTGAATTAACCCATTATAGTCAGTTACAATATAAGACGTGCCATATACCCGACTAGCTTCTTGAAATGCTCCATTTATCACATCAAATAATGAATCCGAAGATGCACCAATTGGAACTGGGCCATCTACTACAACAAATCCGCTTGGAAACGCTTCCAATGCTGCCATCTGATCACCCCTTGTTAACCGTTGATGTTAAAATGCCCAAGTATTGATTTAATCAGGCCAACTCTTGTCTCATTTGTTTCTTGAATGCGCTGTTTGATTTGTGAAGAATGCTGATTTTCCAGTAGGTGATCAGGGTCGTACTCAAAATGAATCCCACTTAAAATCGCCATGCCATGACCCACCTTACATGCAACGATTGCAGCTTTATTATATTCACTATAGTGACTCAAGATTTTTACTGTTTCAGGGTATTTTTCCGCAAGATCAAAGTAGCATCCTCCATTGTAATAGGCATGAACCTGCTGCCCCATAAAATCTACGGCCACAGCTGCCGCTCCAGCTTCGCTATCATAAGAAAAAAGGCCTTGGTTTACAAGGGTTCCAACGGCTTTTCCAGGAAAAAATTTAAGCTCCCTCTCTTCACTTACTTCAAGTGGGTAGCCTTTTTCAAACAAAATGGATGCCGCTCCATAATATCCTCCAGCGCAGATACCAAGATAATTACCACCTGCATTTACAAAATCTACGATATTTTGATTTCCTTCGCCTCTAAGTGCTCGATCATATGGCACATCAAGCCCTCCAGGAACTACAAGCAGAGCGCAGGTGTCAAAAACTTCTTTTTTCAAAAGTTTTTTATGATTCTTCGCAAGTATTTGAAAATCTGGATAAAATTGCTTCAGCATTCTTTTCGTTTGTATAACCGAAAACGCACTTACCCCTTTATCGACGTAGATAATAATAGTTTTTTTTTGATCCATGGATCCTCAAATGATTTTATCCCTACATTTTACCATATCTTTGTGGTTTGTGTATACTTTCGATCTTTTCCCTTGACTCCCCTCTTTTTTTCCCGATAATTTATGCTAGAGGATGATATATGGCAGAAAAGACAGAAAAGGCGACCCCCAAAAAACTTCGCGATGCAAGAAAGAAGGGGCAAGTCGCTAAATCAAAAGATTTCCCGGCGGCCTTTACGTTTATCGTATCAATTTCGACAATTCTTGCTGGATCTTCGTATATATTCAAGATTCTCTCTAATTATATGATCGGAACATTTACGAGCATTTCAGGCGATCTCGATATGCAAAATCGCGCAGGTGGTTATATTCTTACAGCTCTTGGAGTTATTTTTAAGACATCTATTCCTGTGATGGTTTTTACCTCCCTTGTTGGAGTACTTGTAAGCTTTTTGATTGTCGGCCCCCTCTTTTCGTTCGAGTCGATGAAACCTGATATCAAAAAACTCAACCCCGTATCGAATTTAAAAAACATGTTTAAGGTGAAGACTTTTGTCGAGCTCTTAAAATCTATTTTTAAAATTTCGGGCGCACTCATCCTCATTTTTTCCGTGGTCTATACTACGATTCCTGAAATTGTATCCATGGCAGCTGTTCCCATTGTCGGCAGCGCTGTTATCTTTAATAGTTTTCTTGTAAAAGTAATTGTTCGCGTTGGAATCTTTTTTTTAGTAATTGCTGTTTTTGATTTAGTTTTTCAAAAAAAGAATTTTGCAAAAGAAATGAAGATGGAAAAATTTGAAATAAAACAGGAAATGAAAGATACTGAAGGCAATCCCGAAATAAAAGGGAAAAGACGCGAGATATCTCGAGAAATTGCATATCAAGAAGGCCCAAGCGCTGTGCGGCGCGCAAAAGCTGTGATTACAAACCCTGTACACATAGCAGTTGCCATTGAATATGAAGCAGAGACCGACCCTGCCCCAAAAATTGTGACTATGGGAAAAGGGGTTATCGCAGAAAAAATCATAGAAATTGCGACAGATAATAATGTCCCTATCATGAGAAATGTTCCCCTTGCACAGGAATTGTATGATACAGGTCAAATCAGTAGATTTGTGCCTGAAGAAACGTATGAAGCCATCGCTGAAGTGCTTAAATGGCTTGCAAGCCTAGAAAAAGAAGAGGAAACACCGGAGTTCTTGAAATGAAAAAAAA
>DAOWHK010000187.1 GCA_030641465.1 Parachlamydiales bacterium
AGCAAAGAATATGTATGCTTGAGATTAATAAAGTCAGTGGAAGTAACAGCTCAAGCCTCTTGATAAATTGCAAGCCATAGTAGACTATAATTTTATTAAAGCTTGCGGAACTTGCATTTGTAAACTCTTGCATGTGCAAGGAATAGTCCATCAGTGTATAGAGAAGGAAAAATCCGAGAAGAATAAGAAAAAATACTTTTAGGAGCGAAAGAAATAGATAGCGCTGCCAGATTTTACTAAAAATCACTCAAAACCTCCAGCAATGCGCTGTTGTCGTTTAAGACAAAGGAAATAAATAATTGTGTGAGGAAGAAAATAAGCAATTCCAGCTTTTAACGGGCTAAGCTCAAAAGATTTTCCAATGAAAAAGCTTATGAAAACAACGAGAGAAAGGCTAAGGGCCATATAGAGATCTGCTTTTCTGCGAGATCTGCCAATGTGCAGACCGAAGGATAGACCAATCATTGTTAATGTAAATGTTGCAATGGGGAAATAAAAGCGCCTACATATTTCACTTTGCATTTTTTTAAGGTGTTTGGGTTTGATGTTTTTATTTATCAAAGCTTGCTTTATCAGCGGTTTGATAGGGTAATGTTCAAAAGCAATTCCCAGCTTAGATTTTTGTAAGAAACTAGCGAAAGTAGAGGCTTTTGTTTCCATATACTGCTCATTTTCAATAAGAAGATTAGGGAAATTATCCGAAGATTCTCCTTTAGAGTGTACAATATAGCTCAAATTGTTGCCGATAAGAGTGTTGCCCTCTATGGAAAGTCGTTTTGCCAGAATGAGACTTGGCATTTGGTGCTGTTGATTACTAAGAAGGAAGATCACATCTGATGCTTCTTTGCCAACTTGTTGCATTTTCATGTCAACGTAGGAATCTTTGAGTTTTAGGAGTTTTGATTTTTGCATCAGAAAGAGAGGGTTTATTGATGTCACAGAGTTAATCAATTCATGAGATTTAAGGCGACAGCCCGGTGTTAACTCCGATGTGATTAAAAAATTCATGATGGAGATTGTGATTGCTATTACTTGCAAAGGAAAAAATATCTCTTTGATACTGAGACCAAAAGTGCGCATGGCAGTAAATTCGTGAGAAATAGAGAGTTTTTTTGTGAGAATTAAGGCCGAAATAAAGGCTGAAATGGCAATTGCAATAGGAAGCATATAGGGAATTTGATAGAGAGTAAACTGCAGAGTAGAATACCATTTTGAGCCAAGGGATGCAAATCTTGCAATATCTTGCACCCTTGTTACGAGTAAAATAGCAATAAAGCTGCTAGCGCAAAGAAGAAAAACTTTTAGATAACTTTTTATTAAATAGCGCCAAAGAATCGGCATAGGATGACCTTCATTTTTCTAGTGAATACAATTTTAAAAGAATCTACAATGTTTTCCTATGAAAAAAGATAATCTCCGCCACCTTGTAAAATCATTTTTAGAAACTCACTACAAAGTTTCAAGGCCCTTGCTCCTTGGCTTTTCGGGAGGCCCTGATTCTTTAGCTCTTCTGCAATTGCTGATGGAAGACCAAAAATTTCCCCCACTAAACCTGCATTTAGCTCATGTGGATCATAGATGGCGCGTGGAAAGTGAAGAAGAGGCGAAATCTCTTGAAGCTTTAGCAGCTTCGTTAAACTTGCCCTTTCATCTACATGTAATCGAAAATTTGGATACAGGCGCGTCTAATCTAGAGGATCTATGTAGAAAAGAGCGATTGCGATTTTTTCGAAGCCTTAATAAAACCTATCAATTTGAAGCTTTGATACTAGCGCACCATTTAGACGATCAGGCAGAAACGGTAATGAAAAGAGTATTTGAAGGATCTGGAATACTTCACCTAGGGGGATTAAAATCCGTTAGTCAATTCCAGGAAATGGTCATTTGGCGCCCGATGCTCTCTGCTAGAAAAGAGGAGATTTTACACTTTCTTGAGCAGAAAGGACTTCAGGCAATAGAAGATAAAACGAACTTAGATACAAAATATTTACGAGCTCGTATGCGAGAGATGATCTTTCCGGGAATTGAAAAGCAGTTTGGAAAAGGAATTAGTCGGAATTTGCATCGACTAGGTCAATCATTTCAAGAATTGCGCAGTTATTTAGATCGTAAAACAGAGCGTTATTTTTCTTGTATAGAAGATAGAGAAGGTGGATGCGTATTAGATTTTACGGGCTATTATCCATTAGAAAAAGTTGAAATTAAACATTTCATGCAGCTATTCTGCATTAAAAAAGAATTGCGCATGTCTTCGGATCATTTAGAAACGCTTTATTATTTGCTTGAAAATCAAGCATTTAATAAAAAAATTCAATCTAAGAATTGGAAGATGGTAGTTTTTGGGAAGAAACTAGAAATCACCTATTGGTGATGCGGAAAAATTATTGTAAGACAAATTTGCAAAATTTTGATAAGATAGTTGGTTTGCAATATATATACAAATCGATTCAAGATTTGGGAATAATTTACATGCTTTGATTTAAATGATTTAAATGATTTTATTTAGAAATATTCATTTTTATATTGTTTTAGTAATTGAATAATGTAATAGATTAAATAAACACGAAAAAACAAGTTATATAAACATATGAATAAGCCACAAGTTCCAGAGCCAAAAAAACGTTTTCCTGGAGGATTTCTCCTCTTTCTCCTTGCTGCAATTTTAGTGATTTTAACGGTGCAGAATTTATCAAATGATAAAGGAGGGAAAGTCTCATTTAGTCATCAGCTTGAGCATCTTGTTAACATGGATCTCAT
>DAOWHK010000134.1 GCA_030641465.1 Parachlamydiales bacterium
CTTCAATCGATCAAACAATCTAAATAGCAAAATTTCTTCTCCAAGAAGTCTTCCCGAGCAAAATACGGCTAAATGAAACTCAAATGGGATTTTACCCATTTTAGCCTTTCTCATAGTTGGATGATTGATGATTTTCTCTATAACATCATTTTCAAACTGATGTCTCAAATAAGGTTTTTCAAGTCTATCATACACAGGACATCTGCACTCTGCCAAATCCCCACGACGATTCCCACAATGACTTTTATCAGCCTCTGGATCGCATCTATCTGGGTTCGGAATCATATCATCTATGGCCCTTCCACTTACTGCATGATCAAAAATTTTTCGCATAGCAGGATTTGATGGTAAATGCTTACACTGAAAAGAAAGAGCGTACGGCCTTCTGTTTTGTGTAACTTCTGCCCGCACAAAATACGGCTGAGTAGAATTGACTGTAGCAACCATGAGAATCCTCCATAAAGGGGTTTTTAGAAAGAGCCCCTCTCAACACCTTGATAAAAAAAAGAGACTATTTCTAATGTTAATTTTTTGTAAAGATTTTTTTTAATCTTTGTGGAAAGGCTTACAAAAAAGCGCTCTTGATCTATGCTTTTTTCTATGAAAAAAAGATATCGACCAATCACTCTTATTGAGGTTTTTATTGGAATTGGACTCATGGCAATTCTTACCTCCACCCTTTTTCATTATTTCAAAAACTCCCTTCTCTATTCCCATCAGCTAGAATATGCAAAAACTCATGTGTTTGAAAGAAGCTATATGCAGCAAAGGCTCCTCCAAGTCTTTTCAAAACTCCCTTCGAAATCCCCATTTTATACTGAGCAAACAAGAAACCCCATGCTCACCTTTACCTTTGATAATGGAGCCGATCCAGAAATTACCTTTTGTCAAACAATTAATGCAGAAATCTCTTTAGATAAAGAGGAAAGTGCTCTTTACCTTCTTACATGGCCCCTTGCTGAAGAAAAAGAACCAAGGTCCAATGTGCGCTATGAAAAATTATTAACAGATGTAACTTCTGTCTCCTATACTTTTTTCCAAAAAAAAGATTTTGACCAAGAGGACAAGAACCTTAGGATTTTTCTTGAAAAAACAACACTCCTCCCCCAAGAAAATTCCTATATTCCTACATTTTTCACCCTAAATGTGGAACAAAAAGTAAAAGATACAAAACAAAAAAAGACCATTAAACCTTTTTCTTATGCATTTTTTGTAACAGATGATGCAAAAGGCACTTATTATCCAACAAGGCAAGAGCAAAAATGAATCTTATTCCCTTAGTATCGATCATGCTCATCATCCTCTCTTTATTTACCTTCTCCTTTATCAAAAATGATATTGTGTTTATCGCGGAAAAAGAAGCCCTTATTAGTCATGCAAACTTGGAGAGATCAGCAAGAAATATTCTTGCAAAGACGCACCACAAAAATATAGCAAAGAAAGTCCAAGAAAAAAGCTCCCACGATAAAAAACAAGGCGAGCCAAAAAAAGAATCGCTGCCTACTCCATTTTCCTACCCACGAAGTCAGCAAGTAACTAGCTCTCATGAAAAATGGAACCTCTACCCCCTCTTTCACAAACGCTCTCCAGAATTATTAATCCAAGCCTTTACGAGAATGCTCCAAAATCTTTACGGACACACACCCTTTTTTACGGAGGAAATTTCCAAAGAACTCACTCTTCACATGGTGCTCATTCACCACATGGTAGATCCTGCTTATCTATTTACCCAAAATCTTAACCTTTTTGATCTTTTTCCTGAAAATTGTGAATCAAAAAAAATCTATTATAAAATGCTAAAAGGCACCAATTATTATGATCTCAAGAAGAAAATTGGGTACCCCCCACTTGAGCATTTTGTAACGATTGATTCTAATAGTGGGTATGTCGTGCAATTTTCCGATTGCCATGAAGTGATTCTTGAAACACTTTTTGGAAAAAATATTTCACAAGATATCATCGAAGCTGAGGCGCAAAAATATCAGAAAAACCCTAAAACCCCCTCAAGTTTATCCGCGAAAGAAATAAAACCCTTTCTTATAAAAGCATATCCAAAAGTTGCTGAGCAAGAGGATATTAGCATCTTTATCAATTTTTCTTTAGTCAAAGGAAAAGCAGAGGTGATCACTCTTCGCGACCACACAACTTCCATCACAGCAGTTAAAACAATTAATCATTAAGGAAGCTCTGATTAAAAGCTTTTTAAATAAAGAGGTTTTCCAAAATGAAGAATTGTCGTTTCATCTGAAATGATGTCATTCATAAGATCGATCTTTAGAAATTTCTGAAAAGAGATTTTACAAGAATCTCAAATTTAGGGAGAGAAAATTAGAACTTTCTTAAACAAATTAATTAATAAAAATGTTTAAATTAATTGTTTTATTCGACATAATTGAATTATTAAAAATGGAGATAAAGTGACTGGTTCAATTAATTATTTAGCAACCCTCCCTCCTGAGTTACTACACGATACCCTTTCCTATGTAGGAAATCCAGCTATAAGCTCGGTATCTAAGGGTATTAAAACACAATCAGATCAAGTAACAAAAAGAGAATTGAAGCAAATCTGGAAGTATCTACATCCAGGACAGGAATTTTCTGATGATA
>DAOWHK010000232.1 GCA_030641465.1 Parachlamydiales bacterium
ACCCCTGTTAAGAAACAAGAAGAAGAGAAGTATTATATTGTTAAAGGGGGAGATAGTCCTTGGACGATTGCAATGAAAAATCATATGCAAGTAGATGAGCTACTTCAATTAAATAATATGGATGAGTCTAAAGCAAAACGTCTACGCCCTGGAGATCGCCTTAGAATTAAATGAATAAATTTTCTTTGCCGCTATTAAGTTCTGTTGCTGTTCTTTTTGCAATTGGTCTTTTGATGGTTTTTAATACTACCTCAGCAGACGTGTTAAATCGACGTTTAGACATCCATACGCATCACGCTCTAATAAAACAATTCGTTTATGCACTTCTTAGTTTGCTTGCTGCAGCTGGTATTTGGATGCTTGGATATCGTCATTTAATCCAGTTAAGTCCAGCCTTATATATCCTTTGTTTTGTTCTTTTACTTCTTGTATTTGTCCCTGGAATTGGAGGGCGGACAAATGGTGCTAGTCGTTGGATTCATTTAGGGCCTATTACATTTCAACCTTCAGAGTTTGTGAAAACTTGTATTCCTCTTTTTTACCTTTATGCTCTTTTTTCGAGAGAAAAACCTTATTGCTTCAAATCTTTTGCTATTTTAATGGGAGTATTAGCTCTTCCCCTATTATTAATTCTTGTTGAGCCGGATAATGGAACCGCAGTAATTATTTTGATGACAATTGTTGTCCTTTTTTTTCTCACAAGGATTAGATGGACTTATTGGGCTCTGCCACTGCTTGTGATTATCCTAGTTGGTGTAGGATTTGCTCTGCGAATGGAGCATGTGGCCGATCGAATCAATATTTACCTGCATCCAGAAGCTGATCTTCTTGGAAAGGGGCATCAACCTTATCAAGCAAAAATTGCTGCGGGATCAGGGCAGCTTTATGGAAAAGGTGTAGGGGAGAGCTTGCAAAAATTAAATTATCTTCCAGAGGCTAGAAGTGATTATATTGCAGCAATTTATGCAGAAGAATTTGGCTATTTAGGGATGCTTTTTTTGGTTTTGCTTTATATGCTGATTGCTTTTTTTGGATTTCAGATTGCAAATCGTTCCCTTGATAGAGAAGGATTTTATTTGGCAGCATCCATGACATTTCTTGTTTCTTTTCAAGGTTTTTTAAATTTGGGAATTGTTTCGGGAATGCTGCCTAGTAAAGGCACAAATCTCCCTTTTTTTAGTCAGGGTGGTTCATCTCTATTAACCAATGCAATTGCCGTGACGATTATTCTAAATGTTGCTAAATTCTCTTCAAAAAAGAAAATGGCGTAGATGAAAAAGACAATTATTATAGCCGCAGGGGGCACGGGAGGGCACATCTTTCCAGCCACAGCTTTAGCAAGGCAGTTAAAAGACCATGTTAAGGTGGTTTTTATGGGAACGGGCTTAAGTCAAAATAGATTTTTTCAGCAGAGCGAGTTTATCTATTATGATGTTCAAGGTGCGACTATTTTTCAAAAAACCATTTGGAAAAAGTTTAAAGCTTGCTTTTTGCTCTCAATAGGAATCCTCAAAGCTATTTGGAGTTTATTAAAAGAAAGACCAAAGCTTATTATTGGTTTTGGATCATTTCACTCTTTTCCGGTCATCCTTGCTGGTAGAATTCTTAAAATTCCCTATATATTATTTGAGTCAAATGCGCGGGCTGGAAAAGTAAATAGATGGCACTCTTTGCACGCAAAATTCTCTGCGATTCAATTTAATGCGAAGGGCATCGGATTAAAAGAACCTCTTGTTCAAGTAGGAATGCCATACATAAAACCTCAAGAAGTTATCGACCCCTATTCTTATTTTCAGCTATCAAAAACAGTTTTTACGATCCTTGTTTTTGGGGGATCTCAAGGGGCGCTCACAATCAATCAACTTTTTTTAACGGCCCTTGCTTACCTGAAAGGAAAATACGAATTTCAAGTGATTCACCTTATTGGAAAAGAAGCAGAATGTTTCGCTTTAAAGCAGCAGTATACCGAGACAGCGATTACGGCCTGCATCAAAACTTTTGAAGAAAAAATGCATCTTGCATGGACAGCGGCAGACATTTGCATAAGTCGCGCGGGCGCTATGACACTTGCAGAGCAGATACAGTATGAAGTTCCAAGTATTTTAATTCCCTATCCTAATGCGACAGATAATCATCAGGCACTCAATGCGGATTTTATGGAAAACATTGTAAGCGGAGCAGTCCATTTTAAGCCCAAATTGGATGCTGCCGTAGAACTTGCATATCAAATTGAGCAATTTCTTGTATCCCCTAAGACAATAGAGCGTAAAAAATCTGCAATTACAGCCTTTAAAAATCAGGAAGAAAGACAGGATTTACAAAGACTAATCTTACAGGAGCTTCTATGAATCGATATCATTTTATTGGAATTGGTGGCATCGGAATGAGTGCCCTTGCACATATCTTGCTGCAAAAGGGGGTACTTGTTAGTGGGAGTGATCTAAAAAAATCCATAATTATAGATGACTTGAAACAGTCAGGCGCGATCATCCAAAAAGAGCTTCCTTTTACAGAAAAAGATTCCGTTATTTTTGTTTATAGCAGTGCAATTCCGAAAGATCATCCTGAGCTAAAGTGGGCCAGGCTACATCGAAAAACCACTCTTCATAGATCAAGGCTCTTAGC
>DAOWHK010000191.1 GCA_030641465.1 Parachlamydiales bacterium
ACACTTTCCGTAGCCTTACGGCCCCCAGTCTTTCACTGGTATCTTATCCTATGAAGTCCAGACTTTCCTCTTGCCTTTTACGAAGCCCAAGCGATTGCCTGCTTTTCCTATCAACTAGTGCTTGCTGCGCGACGTCTACGTCGTTTTGTTGTTTTGCTATCGTCGCTTGCCGGTTCATTTTCTTGAGTGTAGTGAATGCGAGAGCAATGTTCACAAAAAACAATGTTTTCTCCCTTGCTCACCTGGTTTTCGTGTTGAATGGTGAGTGCGATATGGCATCCGCTACAAGTGCGGTTTTCAATGGGAACGACAACGCGATCTTTTTTGTTTCGAAGAAGTCTTTCGTATATTTTTAGTGTTTCTTGATCGGCTTTTGGAGTAAGCGTGTCCCGTTTGATTTTTAATACTAGGCCTTCTTCGTTAATTTTGCCAATGCTTGCATGAATTTCTTTTTCAAGATTAATGCTGCTTGTTTCAGATTCCTTAAGGTTTTGCTTAATTTTTTCGAGTATATCTTCTTCTGAGTTTTTTGTGTCGAGAATGTTAGAGGTTTGCTGCTCAATATTAATTCTTTCTCGCTCAACTTGAGTCATTTCCCGTGTTAAAGCGTTAAATTCTTCTACTTTTTTGATGGCAGCTTGTTGAGATTCCAGTTTTTTGTACTGAGTTTTGAGATCCTCGATTTTCTTTTCATAGGTATCTGCTTGCGTTTGTAGAGTTTGTATTTCTTCAGATTTTAGACGGTGTTGTTCTTTGAGGTCCGTTTTTAGAGCTTCGATTTGAGAAAGTTCGTTTTTGCGCTGCATCTTAAGGCGCATCAACCGGATCATTTTGATGTCTAATTCTTGAATTTCTAAAACAATTTTAAGGGCTTCAAACATAGCTTTTCCATAGTTATTTGCATGTATCATAATCGATGATTTGAAATTCCTCAAGATAAAAATCTGTAATTTTTAATGATTTTTTAAAATTAGATATTTCTTCTTTGATTTTGAGGCAAGTTTTGCCATAATGCGCAGAGATGTTAAGTTAAGGGAATTGTTTCATGTCTTTTTTAGAAAATTATTTCAAAAAAAATCCTGAAGGAAAACGAGATGTAGCAGCAATTGCTTATATGGCAGCTCTTGATCACCTTAATAAAGACAATCCTGAAGTGGCTCATGCGATTACACAAGAGTTAAGAGATCAAAGAAAATTTTTGAAAATGATTGCATCGGAGAACTATTCTTCTTTAGCCTCTCAGCTTGCAATGGGGAATTTACTCACAGATAAATATAGTGAAGGGTATCCGCATCATCGGTTTTATGCTGGCTGTGATAATGTTGATCTTGTAGAGGATTTGGCGTGCTTAGAGCTTAAAAAAATTTTTAATGCAGATCATGCGTATGTTCAGCCTCATTCAGGGGCAGATGCAAATTTAGTGGCGTTTTGGGCAATTTTAGTCCATCGGGTGCAAAACAAAGAGATGGAGTCTCTTGGAAATAAAAGGTTAGAGGAGTTATCTTCCTCTGAGTTTGAAAGGATTAGGTTACTACTTTGTCAGCAAAAAATGATGGGCATGGGGCTCAGCTCTGGGGGTCACTTGACTCATGGGTATCGGCATAATATTTCTGCAAAAATGATGCAGGCTGTAACTTATGATGTAAATCCTGAGACGGAGCTGATTGACTATAAAGCTCTAGAGAGCCAAGTTCTTAAAGAAAAACCTTTAATTTTTATTGCGGGTTACTCTGCCTACCCAAGGCTTGTAAATTTTGCAAAGATGCGGGAAATTGCAGATTTAGTGGGAGCGACCTTTATGGTTGATATGGCCCATTTTTCAGGACTTGTTGCAGGAGGTGTGATGACGGGGGATTATGATCCTATTCCTTTTGCCCATATTGTAACATCAACTACGCATAAGACTTTGCGAGGTCCTCGAGGGGGAATGGTTCTTTGCAAAGATGAGTATAAGGAGGTCGTTGATAAGGGATGTCCTTTAGTATTAGGTGGACCGCTTCCTCATGTCATGGCTGCAAAAGCCGTGGCATTTAAAGAGGCTAGATCTAAGGAATTTAAGGAATATGCTCATCAGGTTGTGAAAAATTCTCAGGCTTTGGCTGAAAGATTTCTTGAAAGAGGAGTAAAACTCTTTACAGGAGGGACTGATAATCATTTGCTTGTAATGGACACGGAAAAGAGTTTTGGCATCACGGGTAGACAAGCAGAAAATGCTTTGCTTGAGGCTGAAATCACCGTCAATCGCAATATGATTCCTTTTGATAAAAATGGCCCTTGGTATACGTCTGGAGTGAGAATGGGAACGCCAGCGTTGACAACGCGTGGCCTTAAAGCTGAAGAGATGATAAAGATTGCCGATATGACAGTAGATCTATTAAAAACAGCAAGACCAAAAATTTCTAAAAGCACTGGAGTTTCAAGTCGCGCGAAAGTTCAGCTTGATGCTACTGTTTTAGAAAGAGTACGCAATTCTACGGAAGAAATGCTCGGCGCATTTCCCCTTTATCCGGAATTAGAGCTTCCTTAAATATACACAATCCGATTTAAGCCTTGGCGGCTGACTTTGACAAAAACCCAAAGATTGATTCGGGTTGTGTATAAAAAGCTTTAGGAAATATAATAGGCAAAACAATTAGTGGAGAAATGAAATGACAGAAATTGCTCATGAAAGTGAAAAAAAAGAGCCAAAAAGATCAAGTATTGATGAAAAAATTGATGAGATACTCATTCAAAAAAGACGTATTTTCTTTTCTTCTGCTGTTACTGATGAATCGGCAAATGAAGTAATTAGAAAGTTGTGGTATTTAGAGGCGTCCAATCCAGGAAAGCCTATTCTTCTTGTTATTAACTCTCCTGGTGGTTCTGTAGATTCAGGTTTTGCAATTTGGGATCAGGTAAAAATGATCACATCTCCAGTTACGACTCTTGTGACTGGAATGGCAGCGTCCATGGGTTCGATTTTAAGTCTCTCAGCAGAAAATGGGCGCCGCTTTGCTACGACTAATTCCCGGATTATGATTCATCAACCGAGAATTATGGGTGTTATTCAAGGTCAAGCAACTGATTTAGAAATTCAGGCAAAAGAAATTATTAAAACAAGAAACAGCATTCTTGATGTTTATGCCAATGCAACTGGAAAAGACATGAAAACCCTTGAAAAAGCACTCGATCGCGATACTTGGATGAGTGCTCCAGAAGCTCTTGACTTTGGGCTTTTAGATGGGATTGTTTCTAGTTATAAAGAGCTGGGGTTTGATTAACTTTTCAAAATACCAAGGTTTAGGAAATGATTTTATTATTATTGATGATCGCTTCTTAAATTTCCCCTTTCAGGACCGCTCGCTCATTCAGAGGGTCTGTCATCGTCAACTTGGTATTGGCGCTGATGGGTTAATTTTGCTTGGCATCTCTGATGCCGCTGATTATAAAATGCGGATCTTTAACTGTGATGGCAGAGAAGCTAAGATGTGTGGCAATGGTCTTCGATGTCTTGTTGCTTTTATTCGAGATAGTGGTTTGTGCATGCATTCGTTTACAATTGAAACGAAGAGCTTTATTCACACCTGTTCGTTTTTAGGAGATGAAATTGCCGTTGACCTGGGTCCTCCTAAAATTTTTCCTAAACTCGATTTATTAAAATTATCTGATCAAACAGGGACTTTATATCATTTTGATACGGGTGTCCCTCACGGAGTGATTTTTGTCTCGGATCTTGATCAAAAAAATCTGATGCTTTTAGGGGAAGAGATCAGGAATCACTCTGTTTTTTCGCCGGATGGTATTAATGTAAATTTTGTAAAAATTCTTTCTTCATCGAAAATTTGTATGCGTACTTTTGAAAGAGGTGTGGAGAGCGAAACAATGGCGTGTGGTACGGGAGCTGCGGCAGCGGCCCTTGCGGCCTATCGAATTTTTGGAATGAAGGAGCCTGTGCAGGTCTTTTTTGTTAATAATGAAGCACTTAAGTTTCAGATTGTTGAGTGTGACTCTAAGATTTCAAATATATCTATGATAGGACCTGCAAGTCCTGTCTTTTCAGGCACCATAAATTTTTAGCAAATCAAGATCCTTTCATTGATTTTCCACGCTGCTTTAGGATACTATGGGAAGTTTATGAGGGATTGCCCGGAAGTTGCTAATGCTAGAGTTCTCTTTTTCTGATGAAGATATGGATAAAGCTTCTGCTTTGATTAGGTCTCATGGATGTAAAAACATTCTTTTTTCGGAAGGAACCTATCAGGTGGAAATTCACGATGGGACAGAAGTTTTTTGGCCATTTTTGCAAATGAGTGATGAGGGACGTCTCCTTGATTCTTTCTGCACATGTCCTGGAGCAGAAAAAAAAGGCAAATGTGCTCACTTAGCAGCGTCAGCAATGCAAATTTTTCATGACCACACGCAGCCATTGCATCTTCGCTTTCGTGATTCGTTTTGGAATAAACTATGTAGTATTGCATCGCGTCGACATGGCTATGATACGAGTTGCCTCGTAAAAAAAGATGCAAATTCGTGGGTTTGTAAATCAAATTCTTCGTCTCCTCTTTTTTTTATTCAGACTTTAGGGGAAAAAGGGCTGGCAATCTTTCATGAATTGATTCGAGATCGCGCTATTGAAACGGAGGAGACATCTCTCAAATTTTCCAATCTTTCAAAAGAAGAGCTTGAGCTTTGGAGGAGTGGGACGCCTAGTCCTAAATTGCAATATGAACTCTCTTTTTGGGCAGATCTTGCCAAATGGATGATGCTTAAGCAGGATAATGGAGAGTCCTATAAAATCGACTTTATCGTAAATGATAAAAGCCTTCCAAAAGGGGTCACCATTACCTTTGGTGAGCTGCGATTTGGGTTCTATATCGCAGAAGTGAATTGGCCTGAAATTATTTTATCACTTAGATATGTCAAATCCACTATTTCCGTCTATGAATTTCAAGATGTGATTATTCATAAAATACTGTACGATGAAAGTAATAAATCGCTTTTGATTGATAGTACCAAGGTTCCTTTCCTTCGCGAAAAAATAGAGAAGATTCCGCCTGATGATTTAATTAATGTTGGTTCTTGGATTTTTCACTCTGAGGTGGGATTTTTTGCAGAGCATATCGATCCAATTTTCCAGTTAAGAGAGATAGAGACCCCTAAAGTTGGAGGTTTTCTCGAAAAGTATCCCAAGATCGTGCGGCGGTTTTTGCAAGGGACTGTGCTGCATCAAAAAATCCTTAAAGTATCGTATTCCTTAAATATAGATTCAAAAAATCAATTGCACCTGCATTGCTTTGTGTTTAATCCTGGGGATTTATATGAGGAAGGGTCTGTGTTTTTTGGGCCTTGGGCCTATATAAAAAATCGCGGTTTCTATCGATTAGAGGGGCTTTTTTATAATGAGGTTCATACGATTATTGCTCAAAGTGATGTTGGGAGATTTGTAGAGAATCATCAGCTTTTTTTAAGTGATTATGAAGGTTTTCAAACTCACACACCCAATGTCGAATCCCACGTGATTGCCCATTTAGACGAAAGCGATTCTTTGCTTTTTGAAGTAGAGTCTCAGTTTTTTGATGATAGGTCCGGTGATGTGATTGACTTTGGGGATTGGATTTATTTGAAAGAGCGGGGATTTTACCACAAACTTTCAGGAACGGGTCTTACCTCTCTCTCTCCTGGACTTATAGTAGAAAAGGAAAGAATTTCTTCTTTTATTCATGCGCATAAAGAAGAGCTCGAACAAATTCGAAATTTTTTCGCGTTAAATTCCCCAATTACAAGTGGGGGAGTGCATATTTACATTAATGAAGATAACCTGATAGTTGTTGATCCAAAGTATATTTTTTCTCCGAAGTATTCGGAGGGACAAGTGAAATTTTTTGGAGACTTTGTGTATGTAAAAAACGAAGGATTTTCCAAAATTCCAGTACAATCTAGCATCCCTCTTGCCTACCCCAAAAAAACAATAATCGCAAAAAAATCAGAGGCTTATTTCATTACAGTTGAACTAGAGAAATTAAAACCTTTTATAATAAAACTTGATTCTAAATTAAAAGTCCCAAAATCTCTTGTGATTAATGTGGAAAAAATTTGGAAAGGAGAGGACAATAGTCTTCAATTAAATCTCTCTTATGTCAGCGAGCTTGGATCTGAAAGTGTGGCTACGTTTTATGAAAATATTCAAGAAAACAACTCTTATGCTCTGACAAGTGCCGGGCTTATTTTATTTAAAGATCCAAGGTTTAATTGGTTAAGAACTCTTTCTGATAAAGCCGTTTGTCTTGACGATCAATCTCTAACTTTGACAACTCTCGATTGGATTCGATTGAGTCTTTTTGAAGAGGTTAATGAACCGACGGGGAATGATCCTGTAAGTGTTTCGACACGGCAACTATTTGAAGAACTTCAGTCTTTTCAAACAAGGGAAAAACTAAGTTTGCGTAATTTCCAAAGTACCCTGAGACCTTATCAAAAAGTAGGGGTAGAGTGGCTTTGGTTTCTTTATTGTCATGGTTTATCAGGTATTTTATGTGATGATATGGGGCTTGGTAAAACACATCAGGCGATGGAGCTTTTAGCTGCTGTTAAAAATTCATTAAAATCAAAAAGACGCAAATTTATCATTATTTGCCCAACTTCAGTGATTTATCACTGGGAAGACTTGTTAAAGAAATTCTTGCCTAAAGCCAAAGTGCATATTTTTTATGGTACTCAGCGCTCGCTAAGTAGTTTTCGGCGTGATGCAGAAATTTTACTTACAACTTATGGAACTATGAGAAGTGAAAAAGAGGCTCTTTCAAAGTATCATTTTGAAGTGGCCATTTATGATGAGTTGCAATTTGCTAAAAATATCCATTCTCAAACACACAAAGCGCTAAATATGCTAAAGACAAAGACGCGCATTGGGCTTTCAGGAACGCCGATTGAGAATAATCTTTATGATCTAAAAGCCCTTTTTGATGTGATATTGCCCTCTTACTTTCCTCCTACATCTATCTATCGAGAAGTTTTTGTAAATCCTATTGAAAAACATCAGGATCAAGAGAAAAAACAATATCTTTCGAAAATTATTCATCCTTTTATTTTGCGACGAAAAAAACACGACGTATTGGATGATTTGCCGGAGAAAACCGAAGAAATCTCCAAATGTGATCTTTCTCTAGAGCAGAAAAAACTTTACAGGTCTACTTATCTTCAAAAAAATGAAGCAATTTTACAGGAAATTCAATCAGAAAAAGGGCCAGCACCTGTTATTCACGTATTCGCATTGCTCAATCAGCTTAAGCAAATTTGTAATCATCCAGCTCTTTTATTAAAAGATGTAGAAAATTACAAAGCGCATAAAAGCGGAAAATGGGATCTCTTCTTAGAGCTCCTTCAAGAGACGCGAGATAGTGGGCAAAAAATGGTCGTTTTTTCTCAATATCTTGGAATGCTTACCATCATTGAAAAACATCTTGAGAGTGAATCGATTGGCTATGCTGCTATTCGAGGGTCTACAATCAATAGAAAAGGGGAGCTTGAACGGTTTAGAGATGATCCTTCGTGTGAGGTTTTTGTGGCATCTCTTAAAGCTGTAGGTGTTGGTGTGGATCTTGTAGCAGCATCTGTTGTCGTGCATTATGATAGGTGGTGGAATCCAGCAAAAGAGAATCAAGCCACAGATCGTGTTCATAGAATTGGGCAAAATCGAGGGGTGCAAGTTTTTAAGCTTGTAACCAATGGTTCAATCGAAGAACATATACACCGCTTAATTGAAAAAAAGATTGGTCTTGCAGAAGGAATCATTGGCTATGATGATCAGGAGCAGATTAAAAAATTAAACAGAAACGAGATCTTAGATTTATTTAAAAAAATAAATAAAGACTTACAAAATATGTAAGTTTATTATATCCTGTCATACTATGAATAAGATAAAAATAGCAATAGTTGGCCGCCCAAACGTTGGGAAGTCCGCCCTTTTTAACCGTATTTGTCAAAAAAAAATTGCGATTGTTGATGAGCAAGAAGGGGTGACCCGAGATCGTCTTTATCAGCAGATAGATTTTTTTGGCACTCCAATTGAAGTGATTGATACGGGGGGAATTGATGCCAAAGGCGATATTCTTTTTTTTGAAGAAGTAAAGCGCCAAGCAGAAATCGCCATTGAAGAAGCAGACAGTATTGTGATGGTAGTCGATGGCCGCATTGGGCTCACTCAGCTTGACGAGGAAGTCGCAAAAATTCTCCATCAGACTCATAAACCGATCGCTCTTGCTATTAATAAAATTGATGACCCTTCAAAAAAAAATTTAATCCATGACTTTCATCAGCTTGGCATTCCCAAGATGGTTGGTATTTCTGCGAATCACGGGCATCAAATTGTCGAACTTTTTGAAAAAGCATTAGAGGATTGCCCAAAACCTGAAGAAGACTCGTTAGAAGAATCAGGTATTAAGGTCGCAATTGTTGGTAGAACAAATGTTGGGAAATCTACACTAATCAATCATATTCTCAATGAAGAAAGGTGCGTTGTCAGCCCAATTCCTGGGACCACAAGGGATCATATTGATGTAAAACTTACAGTTGATGATAAAGACTATATTTTTATTGATACGGCGGGAATTCGGAGAAAAAGTGCAGAACATGAAGTTGTGGATAAATTCGCGGCAATTCGTACGGATAGAGCGATTGAAAGAGCCGACGTCTGCATTCTTGTCTTAGATTCTCAAAGTGGAATGACTCATCAAGAAAAAAGGATCGCTACAAAAATTGAAGAAGAGGGGCAAGGATGCATCCTTTTATTCCATAAATGGGATCTGATCAAAGGATTTCGCATGGAGCATTGTCTACAAGGGATTCGGCAAGAAGCTTCTTTTTTAAACTATTGCCCCGCAATTTTTGCTTCTGCAAAAACCGGAAAAAATATTCCTTCAATATTTAAGGAAATTCAGTCGGTTCATAAGGCCATGCACGAGCGAATCTCGACGGGTCAGCTCAATAAATTTATTGAAAAAGCTCTGCAAAATTATCACCCACCAATGATCAAAGGTAAACGCCTTAGAATCTATTATTTAACGCAAGTGGCCATTTCACCGCCCCGTTTTTTACTCTTCGTCAATCAGCCAAAACTCATGATCGAATCCTATAAAAGATATTTGATGAATCAATTCCGCAAGGTCTATAAATTCCCTGGATGTCCTCTTAAGATTGATCTTAGAGGAAAGCTTAAGAGAGGTGAGTCTAAAACGCAGTCCCGCGCGAAAAAAGAAGCTCCTGAAATCGCAAGCGTCTAAGTTTGTCACGCCATATATTTTCCACAATACGTTAATAGTTAATGCATTACAAGTTAATTGTAATTAATTAATTAAATTGATATAATACTTATAATTAATATCTAATAATTAAGGTGTAATGTGAGTTTAGTTAATTTTAATTCTATTCCGTTAGAGGTTTATGGAGAAATAGCAGAGAAGTTTCTACCGGCAGTTTTACCAGAAGATTTTGAGCCCGCAATGTATATGTGCCGAAAGTCTGGAAGAGACTTAAAGGCACTAATGTGTGTAAATCAAGCGTTTCGGGATTCTTCTGCACCAATAATGAAGAAATTATTAGGGATCTTAGAGACTATTTCAGATGTACGAGTAGGGCGATTTGCAGAGCTAAAAAGAGAGTATTGCTCCTTACGTGTGGAAGGAGACGTTCATCCTATGTTATTAGATGCTTGTCTATCAGGAAGAAGACCTGGAATAGTATGCGGCCAAGGTATGCAAGAAGCGACATATGATAAGGTAACTCCTAAAATTATTAAAGATATCAAAGCAATGGTAACGCTTGCTCCTGTTTTACTAAATTGTCGCACTGCAAAATTTCGAGTTCAGGCATATGTTTATGAAGTCACTCCTCTTTTGGCGGCGGCGCAAAATAAAGCAATACCTAAAGAAGTTATTACATTTTTTTTATCCAAGATGTCCGGCGAAATAGAGACGTATCGTGGATATATTGAAAGATACGACTTTAATGAGAATGCACGCAGCGCTATTTGGGTGAAACCTAGTGAAGCTGTGGTAAACGGGCGGCAAGAAAGTTCTTCAGGTAGTTCATACTACTCTTCGGACAGTGAGTGATTCCTTCATGTGCCTCAAATAATAATATAATACAGGAAATAATAGGTGTTTATGAGTAGTAAGTTAATGATCAGTGCTATGCCGTTAGAAGTTTATGTAGAAGTAGCAGGGCACTTGATACCGGCAGTTTTACCAGAAGATTTTGAACCGGCGATGCATATGTGCCTAGAGTCTGAAAGAGATATAAAAGCTCTTGCTTGTGTCAATCGAGCTTTTCGAAGTGCTTGTGATCCTATTAAGCTGAAATTAATTCATAGAATTGGAGAGGTTCGCGCAAAGCGACTTAGAGAGTTCCAATCTGAGTATTGTTCTTTATCGGTAGATTGTGGTTCTTCCCCCATGTTACTTGATGCTTGCCTTTCCGGGCTAGGACTACTAAGCGTTGATTACCGGGTGTCTCAAAAGGCAACCTATTCTGAAGTAACACCTAAAGTGATTGATGATATTAAATTAATGGTAGAGCTTGACCCTTCCCTATTATTGTGCAGAGCTTCTAGATTTAGAGTACATCCATTCATTATGGATGTTACTCCTTTACTCGCAGCACAGTTAAACGTTTCTATACCACCAGAAATTACAGGAATTTTTTTAGAAGTTATTAAGGGTGAAGAAGAGACGTACCGTACATTTGCTGGGCCAAGTATTTCCTATAGTGATCTTGTGTCTCAAGGAATCTCTCTGGAGATGAGTGATGATGAGGGTGCGACGCGGTATGAAAATTCTGAAGAGAGTTCATAAGATTTAGGGAACAATAGGTGTATTATGAGTGTAGTTGATTTTAATTCAATTCCGTTAGAAGTTTATGTAGAAATAGCAGAGAAGTTGTTGCCGGCAGTCTTGCCAGAAGATTTTGAACCGGCGATGCATATGTGTCGAAAGTCCGGAAGGGACTTAAAGGCGCTAATGTGTGTTAATCGAGTGTTTCGGGATTCCTGTGCATTTAGTATGAAGAAATTACTAAGTACTATAGCAGGAGTGCGTGCAAAGCGACTTGGGGGCCTTAGGGAAGAGTATTGCTCATTGAAGGTAGAAGATTCAACTCACCCCATGCTGTTAGATGCGTGCGTTTCAGGGTTGCATTTATTTCCTATAGTGAATCATGAGTTTCAACACCCGACTTATGAATTTAACGATGACACTCTTGAAGATATTCGATTGATAGTAGAGCTTGATCCTTCAGTCGTGTTTTGTCGAACGGGGTTTTTTTATGTGCATCAAGACATTGCTGAAGTGACTCCGATTATTGCCGCAATTGCCAATCCCAATATTCCAGTTGAAATTGTACGATTATTGCTTTCAATCGCAGGAGGTATAGAGGAATCGTATAGGAAGTTTGATGGTTCTATAATTTCATTAAGGGAAGTGACTGGTTTTAATAATGAGGGTTTAGATGATAGTAAGAATTTTTTGTAAAATTATTTTTGAAGGTGTTTTATGAATTCCAGCAGTCCAATATCTTCCATGCCACCTGAGATTTATTTCGAAATAGCAGCGATGCTTCTTCCGACAGTCTTACCTGAAGATTTTGAACCGGCGATGTATATAAGTCGAAAGTCTGAAAGAGATGTAAAGGCGCTGACGTGTGTAAATAAATCATTTCAGTCGAGTTGCGCATCAGTAATGCAGCAATTACGGGTGATGATTTCAAGTGTGCGGGTAAGAAGATTTGAAGAGTTAAAAAACGAGTATCGCTCACTTCCATCGCAATTGGGCACTCTCCCTATGCTTATGGACGCTTGTCTTTCGGGCAGCGATTTTTTAAAATATACTCAATTTTCCCATACATATGCTTGGAATACCCAGACAGAGCAAGATATTCGGGATATGATCGCGCTTGACCCTTCTTTGATTCAATATCGACTGAGTCCGATACGTTTTGCAGTTTTTGCTCAGGAAGCAACCCCGCTACTTACTGCTTGTTTGAATCCTAGGTGCAGCGTAGAAATTGTGGAATTGCTGCTAGAAAATGGAGCAGATCCAAGGGAGTCATATAAAACGCTTCTAGGACAAAAATCATTAATGAAGATTGTGGAAGCTATGGCTGATAGGCATGATCAAAGGCGCATTATTAATTTGCTTGGAACTCTTCAAGCCTATAGCGAAAAAAACTGCTCTTCTTAATTATTCACAACTCATTAACTTTCAGCAGTTTACCTCTGTTTTCTAAATCTATCTGAATTAGAAATAGCCCGTTTGTTACTAATGTTAATCATATAAACATCAAAATAATTGTTATTAATTGGTTTATTATTTATAATTAGTGAGTGTAAACAATAAACTAATTAATAAGAGAGTTATGGCAATTAATAATAATATTTTATCTTTGATTCCTACAAAGAGCTTGGATGAAATCATTAAATTGATATCTTTTCCAGGTATGGAAGAAAGAGTTAGAACAGATGCGGAAATTAATCAATTACAGCTAGGTATTCGAGCATCTACTCGTAATCTTAGCAATTTTTCTCTTACATGTCATTTAATCAAGAATGAATGTACTGGGGAACTGGGTAAAATCCGCGCAATATATCTGCGAGTACTAATACAAAAATATCCACCCGGTGGATTAAACATGTTTATATTGTATCATTCCCCTGCTAAACGACCAGATCAGGATGTAAATATTCAGAGAATTACATATGACGATGATCAGGCCAAAGTGCGTGATAGGCTGGCATTGGATATGCTTGATCCAACATTGTTTCTACTAGAAGGTGATCAGATCTTATTCGAAAGCGAATATAGCTCAGATACAGACTCTTAAGAAGGCTTTTTTTCGGTTGGATCCCATTTGTAGAGATTGCCATCGATCATCCGCGTGCGATAGACCCACTCTTCTTTATTTTCCCGAAGCAATCTGTCGCACCCCATGATAAATCCTTTTGTAAATCCATGACGTCTCATGGCAAGAAGCATGTACCTTGAGCTTGTGGGTCGATAGTGACTTCGTGGTCCAT
>DAOWHK010000211.1 GCA_030641465.1 Parachlamydiales bacterium
CACTGAGTATTTCTTTATCAAGAGAGACAACCGAAGAAGAAATTTTAAGAGCGATTGGCATTATCAATGACCTCGCAAAAAAATACGAAAAAATAAGTAATCATCTATGAATCCATTTCCTTGGACTGAGTATTCCAACAAGCTCACAGAAAAAATCCTAAATCCTAAAAATTTTGGAGCCTTTGCAAGCGACGATGGCAAGCCCCATGGAATGCGTTTGGTGATAGGCGAAGAAGGGTCGATTGCAAGTGGCAATCACATTCGGTTTTACCTGCTCGTTGATGAAGAAGATGGAGTGATCGCTGATCTTAAATACCAAGCTTTTGGAGATCCCGCGCTTATTGGAGCTGCAGAATTTACAGTAGAGATCCTACTTCGTAAAAATTATGATCAGGCGCGTCGAGTAAGTGCGGAAATGATTGACCACAGAGCTCGGGATTTTGCGCATATTCCTGCATTTCCAAAAGAACTCTCTCCTCATCTTAACTTGATCCTATCTGCAATCGAAAATGGAGTGGAGAAATGCAGTGACATTCCCCTGTCAAATCCTTATGAGTCTCCGCCCGTTCCGTCTAATGCCATGGAAATGGAAGAATATCCAGGATGGGAAATATTAAGTCCTGAGGAAAAATTAGAAGTGATAAGAAATGTCATTCAAGAAGAAGTGCAGCCATACATTGCGCTAGATGCTGGAGGCGTTCAGGTTCTTAAGCTAAATCAGGAAAAAGAAGTTATTATTGCATATGAAGGAGCGTGCACGACCTGCCCATCCTCAGTGGGTGCAACGCTTCAGTCGATTGAGCAAATATTAAAAGCTAAAATTCATGGGTCACTTACTGTTACACCAGATCCTTCCTTTCTTAATCTATCGCCTTCTTAGATACATCACCTGATATAAGTGTTTTGATTTCTCCATTTGTAAGACGTAATTTCATAAAGCCCTCTTCTGTAATGGAATCAAAAGTGCCCTCAAAAGTGCCTTCATGTGAGTAAAAAGTTAAAAGGCCTTTTGAAAAGGCAAGGAGGCTCTCATATTCTTTAAGAAACCCTTTGAAACCAACATCTTTATATTTGGATAAATCCTGATTGAACTCTCTTGTAAGATCATCTATGATAGATTCAATTTCAAACGATTTTTCAGCTTCTACTTTAAGTGAGGTCGCAGCTTGATCAAGAGATTTTAGAGCGTTTGCTTCCATATTGACGTTAAGGCCGATACCAAGAATGACATTAAAGCGCCCTTTTGTTTTGATCACTTCGCAAAGAATGCCTCCGAGTTTTTTTTCACTTAGGTAAAGATCATTTGGCCATTTAATTTGAGCGTGAAATCCATACGTTTTTAAAACGGAGGCAGCAGATAACGAAAGGAGCTGCCCAAGATTATGAAGTCGCATTTCAGTAGAGGGTAGACTAAAATAATAAGTCGCATAGATATTGACACCTTTTGGAGAATTCCATTTGCGGGCAAAGCGACCTCGCCCTTTTGTTTGCTGATCTGCAAAAACACACGTAAGAATTTCAGGATCGAGATCATCTAAATGCTCTTTTACCCAAGTATTTGTTGAATCGATTATCGGTAAATGGATAGATTTAATTTTTAGCAGCATAAAAACACCTTTTGCATATGTGGAACCATCAGTATCTAAAGCGGATTGACTTTCGCACCTTGCCCATCATTTTTGGTTTAATGATCATGAGTCTTTTGATTATTTCTCTAACGACAAATGATGCGCAAGCAAAAACCCATCTGCATTTTTTTACCCCTTATGTCAAAACACAACTCGAGTGGTTTGCAATTGGATGGGTAGCCTATCTTTTTTTTGCAGGTTTTGACTATCGCAAACTGCGAGAGCTTACCTGGATTTTATACCTGCTTATGATCGTAATGCTTATAGGCCTTTTTTTTGCAGCGCCCATTCAAAATGTCCATAGGTGGTACAGACTTCCTTTTAACTTTACCGTTCAACCCTCAGAATTTGCAAAACTCATTATTGTATTAACCCTTAGTTGGTTTTTAGAATATAAAAATCGGGAGCGTGAGAAATTCACAGCCGCTTTGCAGGCGGGGTTTATCGTTGGAATTCCATTTTTATTGATTCTAAAACAACCAGATCTCGGTTCGGCACTCATATTATTTCCAATCACTCTTGTGATGTTTTACTTTGGGGGGATCAACAAAAAAATGATCGTGCTTATGAGCTTGGGTCTGCTTTGTGGCGTGCTATTTATTCTTCTTCTGTTTCTTGGAATCTTATCTCATGAAGAAATGAAACCCTTTTTCACCTTTTTTTTAAAAGACTATCAATATGAAAGATTTAATCCAGCAACCTATCATCAAATTGCAGCGCAAACAGCGATTGCTCTCGGAAGATTTACAGGCTCTGGACTTTACAAAAGCGCGTTTACAGGGCAACATTTTTTACCAGCGGCTCACACAGATTCCGTCTTTCCCGCCTTTGCAGAAGAATTTGGAATACTCGGCGCATTTTTAATGCTCCTCTTTTTTTTCGGATTAATATACTTTAGTTTTCAAGTTACAGCCATCTCAAAAGACCCATTTGGAAGGTTGCTTTCCGCTGGAATTACCGCTTACTTAGCGATCCATGTAATTATAAACATTGGGATGATGTGTGGCTTTTTACCCATTACTGGAGTGCCGCTTATCTTAGTTACAGCGGGAGGTTCATCTGTTCTTGCGACGATGATAGCTCTTGGAATATTACAAAGTATTTATGCAAGAAGGTTTACGTTTTGATAAAAAAACATGCATTTATTTTTAAACCAGGCGTTTGGCTTGGAGAAGGTAAAATTAAACTAAGTATGGTTCAAGAAAAGCTTTCCTTTCATACAAAATGGAAAATCATGCCTCAAGATGATACCGGATACATTGAATGTCTCCAAGAAATCCATATTTCTGGAATTTCTGATGTCATGATTAATCAATTTATATTATACGATATTTTGCAGAAGGATTTTTGCATTGAGCTGGAAAATCAAACGATGGGAAAGGTGGTTGGAAAAGGCCTTCTTAATCCCCAGCGGATTGCTTGGGAGTTTAGACTTGGACATCTTGGATTTGAAGGGTTTGAGTGCTATGAACTCCAAGAAGATGAAACTTACTTAATGCATGCAGAATATGCAACAAACGATGACTTTAGAACAGAGATTCATGGGAAAATTTGGAAAAAAACAGAAGAGTGAGGAAAGATGAAAATAGCTCTATCGATAATTATATGTCTGTTTTTAACAAGCTGCATACAAAAGCAAGCAGTCATGACAAGAGATGGCTACGCTTCCATTAATCTTGGGACGCCAATAAGTGAAGTAAAAACAAAATTTGGGCCTCCTTACGCAATTTACTCAAAAGACTCCATCTCTGAAGTTTATGAATATATTGAGCGGATCACTCTCGGTGTGCAAGTGATTGAGCAAATGCGCTATTATCTCGTCGTCTCCAAAGGAAAAGTCACTGGAAAATACGTGAAAGTGAACAATCCACCACCATTTGAAGCAATCTATTCCGATGACCCCTATCCAAACTATTAATTAAAAATCTACTTATTATATAAATAAATATAATTATTTGTTATAATTTAAATTTATTTTAATAATATATGGGTTTGATATGTCAATTACAATGTTACCTCTTGAACTGCAGATGCATATCATAGAATATGCAGGAAATCCTCGCATCAGTCAGACTTGCAGAAGCTTACATGCAGCCTATGAAGAGCATTGCCGGGCTCTTGTAGCTCAGTTTCGAAACAGCCCAGAGCCTAGCTATTTTTTATGGCAAAGAGAAGCCAACCTGTCTAGGGGGCCAAACACCTGTAAGATCCATCGCATTTTTCATGAGTTGATCAGTCAGCATCGCAGTTATTTTCCAGATAGGCCAGTAGAATCCAACCCACCCTGCATATCGATGAGGGGATATCATGCGATTAACCAGAGCTTTTTAGAGCAAATTGCAAGAGATAGGGTGTCTATGCTTCGAGCTTTGCCAGGTGGGGAGGCGTATTTTCAGGGGCATGGGGCTCAAAATCTGGATATTTTTCAGCAAGCGGAGCTGTTGACTCCATTTATGGATGCAAATCGCGAAGAGTTGAGTAGTTTAAGGCTGTTGAGATTAAGTGATCGAAATATGCATTTTTTACCTCCAGAAATTGGAAGGCTTAAAGGTTTGGATCTGTTGGATCTCTATCAAAATGAGTGCAGAGATCTTCCTCAGGAATTGTCGCAGTTGGAAAGAAGATCTAGAGTATCGGTAAATGGAGATCATGCTTATTTTAATACTCAATTTTTTAGATTCCATAAGTTAGATCCATTAGAAAAAAGAATGTTAATTAAGAGTAATTATTCTTATGGGTCAAAGCACTCATTATTTCCCGGTACGGGCCATGATTTTATGGCTGCATGTCATAGTGTTCAAAAAGCTTCTGAGGGTTATAAGAGCATGCCTACGGACTTAAAGAACGATGTACATCATGAAATTTGGCGCCTAGCAGGTGAGCAAGGGATAAATAGAGATGGAGATGAGAATTGGGGCGAAACACATCTTTTTGATGATTTAAATCGATTAACAAGTGCTCTAACAAATGTTTTAGAAAGAAAACTGCAACAGTTAGAGCAGCCTCAAAGAAATCATGTTTCAGGGGAAATTTATCGATTACACTCTGAGAGTTTAGGGAGTGCTCCTGACTCCTACAGGCTAGACTCAAATTGGGGGTATAATCATAGAGCTGATGATTTGAAGGTTTTTGCAGAAGCGTTAAAAAGCGTTTTGGGAGAATTGTAAAAAAAAAGCCATCAAAGCAGTTGCTTTAATTGTTTTAAATACTTTGATTTTCTCATTCTTTTATTCTACAAAAACTACCCAATTAAGTCAATTGGGTTGGTTTTGAAGAATAAAGAAAATAAGTCTGAGAAAATTACAACTTATTTATACACAAACCGGTTCAAGATTTGGATTTTGACTTCGTCGGTTTTACTTTAGAATTTTATCCTCACTCGCGCCTTGCCTCTCGGCAATGATCACTCGCTCCGGATGAAATTCTAAAAGAGCCTCCTTGTTAAAACCCAAATCTTGAACCGGTTTGTGTATATATTTAATAGATTCAAGAGATGGCTACGCATCCATTAATATAAAAACACCGGATAATTAAATTATTGTTTATTATATAATTAAATACAATAATTAGTTATAATAACACTTTGCTTTAATAATAACGAGGTTTTTTAATATGTCAATTACAGAACTGCCGCTTGAAGTACAGGCGCACATCATAAGTTATGCCGGAAATCCCCAGATTAGAGGAACTTGCAGGGGGTTACATGCAGTCTATGAAGAGCACTGCAGGGGTCTTATAGCTCAGTTTAGTGCGATGCCGGAGCCTGAGTATTTTTCTTGGGGTCGAATCGTTGAATTTTCACAGGCTTCAAATAGCTCAAAAGTTGCTCAAATTTTTCAGCGTTTGATATGGGACTTTCAAACAAATTTTCCAGATGATCGAATAAATATTCCATCCATTGTTTCCATAGAAGGATATCACAGTCTTAACGATAGATTTTTAGATCTCATTGCACGTGATAGGGTTGCGGCTTTGAATCAATTACCAGGAGGACCTGCGCATCTAGAAGAGCATCGAATGCTTTCCAATGCTGAGAAGGCAGAGCTTCTTGCTCCATTTATTACTGAGAATCAGCAAGCCTTGGAAGCGGTTGGTTTTTTCGGTTGTGGAGGTGTTAGGATGTTACCTCCTGAAATACTTGAACTTAATGCTCGCCTTGGTATTGATCAAGAAGCATTAAAGTATTTTCCACCTATTGAACCTCATGTTTTGAGGCGATTAATGATTGCTGATGAAAAGCTTAAAATAAGAAATATTCCACTCACGTGGTTTGAGTGTGATAAATATGAAAGAAGAATGATTACAAAATACTCTTATCAAACGAGGACCTGGTACAACAGTATGGATGGTTCCATTGATCATATTGAGCAAGGCATGGGACTTACGGCTAAATATTGCATAGAACACGCTTTCTCAATAAGGAGTTTAAGTAAAGCTTATGAGATCTTATCTGGATATGATCAGGAGTTAGTTCACACCGAA
>DAOWHK010000114.1 GCA_030641465.1 Parachlamydiales bacterium
ACTTAGCCACTGCCTGAATGACATTCTTTACAGATGGTCCACTGGAAAACTTGCAATAGATATTGTTGGAATCGTTTCCAACCACAAAGATTTAGAGAAAATGGCCTCGAGCCACAGCCTTCCTTTTCACTTTTTGCAAGTAAATGAGGAGGAAAAATTCATTCATCTTCTTAAGGAGCATTCCGTTGATCTTGTTATTCTTGCAAGATACATGCAGATCCTCTCTCCTAAGCTCTGTCAATATCTTTCCGGTCGCGCTATAAATATTCATCACTCATTTCTCCCAAGTTTTAAAGGCGCAAAGCCGTATCATCAGGCGTATGATCGAGGAGTAAAAATTATTGGTGCTACTGCTCACTATGTTACAGAAAATCTTGATGAGGGCCCCATCATCGAACAAGAAGTGATCCATGTAGGTCATAGAAACAGCCCAAAGGATCTTGTAAAACTTGGTTGCGACATCGAAAATCGCGTTCTTGCAAGGGCTATTTCCTACCACGTAGAGCAGCGAGCTTTTATTAATAAAAATAAAACTGTCGTCTTTTCCTAAAATTTTCTATACAGAAAGTTATGAAGGAAAAAACTGTAAATCAGTCCGCAATTGACGGGCACACCTATCGGATCTTTTCCAATGACCTAAACCCTAAAGGGACGGTATTTGGCGGACGCGTGATGTCGATTCTCGATAGACTCGCCTCCATTGTTGCAGAAAGGCATAGTGAAAAGGTGTGCGTTACAGCATCCGTTGATTCGATGCATTTTCTTGGGCCCGCAAAACAAGGAGAAAATTTAATCTGCCAGGTAGCAATCAATAAAGCCTGGAAAACTTCCATGGAAATTGGAACAAGGGTTCTTGCAGAAGCCCCAAGAGCTGGAAAAAAAGTGCATATTCTATCCGCGTATTTCACATTTGTTGCTTTAGATGATGAGGATTTTCCGACAAAGGTCCCGAAAGTAATTCCAGAGACGACTGATCAGATCCGCAGGTATGACGAAGCTGAGCTCCGCAGAACCTTACGCTTTGCTGCAAGTCAGGAAATCAAAGCCCTCCGTAAAAAAAGATAACCCTTCTGGGAGTATTAAAAAAGTCCATTCCCAAGTCTTTGTCGCTTTTTTCATCAAATTTCGCAACTTTGTAAACCGCTTATATTCAGACATATGCTAGTTTGCAAAATTACAAAATTTGATAGAAAATCTTCAAAAAATCCATAGCAAGCGACTTTCTCAACACTCCCCTTCTCTTTTTCTCCAAAATTTCGTATCATGTCCTCATGGATCAAGTCGAAAAAATAAAAAATAAAATACTAGAGACTCTGACGGATGCTGAAATACATATTCTCGACCCGAGAAATGATGGTATCCACCTCGAAGCTATAGTGATATCAGATACATTTCTAACTCTTCCTCTCTTCAAACAACATCAGATCGTCATGAATAGTTTAAAAGATTTTTTTGAAACAACACTTCATGCACTCGCTCTTAAAACCTATACAAAAGAGCAATGGGAGAAAAAAAATGACAGAAATATTTAAGCAAATCAAAGATGACATCGAAAAGCATCCTGTGATTTTATTTATGAAAGGATCGAAATTGATGCCTCTTTGCGGATTTTCCTCGCAGGTGGTAAATATTTTACAGTCACTTGATGTGGAATTTGAAACGCGCAATGTACTCGATGATGACGCTCTTCGATCGGGAATTAAAGAATTTTCCAATTGGCCAACTATCCCTCAGCTTTATATTAAAGGGGAATTCATTGGTGGATGCGATATCGTGCGCGAACTTCATGAAACCTCAGAGCTTCAAAAACTTATTGGATAAGTTATGGTATCACCTTTAAAACGTACGTTCAGCACTTGCAGCTTAGATAGAGTTCCTCCGGCTCCTATAAAAATAAAAAAGAGCCCGGGAATTCCTGTTTTAAAACGTACCCATAGTTTTTACAGCTTAGACAGAGTTCTTCCTGCTCCTATAAAAATAAAAAAGAGCCCGGGAATTAGCGAAGAAAGTCTAAAAAAACTCCTTGAAATCCTAAGAAAAGATACTGAGTGGAAGCGTAGATTGCCAGGGCATCCAAGAAGTATTGAATACGTCTAAATAGCGAGAAATTACATATGGATCACTTTACAAGTTTCATGCAGGGAAAAGGATGGATACTTCAAGTTTTTCTCATCATATTTTTTACTTTACTTTTTAACTTTTTTCTTTCTCGAGGAATCGAGCGTTTTATCCCTAAAATGAAGAAAAAGGATCGGATCTGGGACAAAGCTTTTATAGAGTCCATTCATCTCCCACTTAGAGTCTTCGTTTGGCTTGTAGGTATCAGTTTTGCTGGGAAAATTGTTGGAATGCAAGCCGAGCACGATCTTTTCTTCAAGTCGATTCCAACCATTCGCAGCGTTGGAATTGTAATCATTACTATCTGGTTTCTTCTCCGTTTTATTACCAATATCGAAAATGCTGCGATCAAGCGGCAAAAAAAAGTCGACCAAAAATTTGATAAAACAACAATTCGCGCAATTTGCCAGCTTTTAAGAGTTGCTGCAATCATTACAGGTGTCCTTGTAGGATTGCAAACAATTGGCGTATCGATCTCAGCAGTACTTGCCTTCGGTGGTGCTGGAGGTTTGGTGATTGGTTTTGCTGCAAAAGATCTTCTTGCAAATTTCTTTGGTGGCCTAATGTTATTTCTTGATCGCCCATTCACAGTTGGCGAGTGGATAAGGTCTCCTGATCGGGATATTGAAGGGACTGTTGAGCACATAGGGTGGCGCTTAACAAGGATTCGCACATTCGATAAAAGACCTCTTTATGTACCGAATGGAATTTTTTCTACAATTTCTATTCAAAACCCTGCGCGCATGACAAATCGCCGAATTAAAGCAACAGTTGGCATCAGGTATGAAGACGCACCAAAAGCTGATCAAATTTTGCTCGATATTGAAAAAATGCTAAGAGAACATCCTGAAATCGACCAGAATTTAGTAACCTATGTAAAACTCATTGAATTTGGAGAGTCCTCTTTGAATTTCCGAGTATATACTTTTACTAAAACTAAAGAGTGGGTGAAATTCCAAGGTATTCAGCATGACGTTTTCTTAAAGATTATTGAAATCATTACGAAACATGGAGCAGAGTGCTCCTCTCCAACTCTTACTCTTAGCATCCCAGAGGGGATTTCCGTCCGATCATGAATGCGCTTATTTTTTTCTCACACATTTTTATTGTCGTAGCTTTTATTTTTTGCGCACTAAAACTTGGAAAAGAGGCCTTGATTACATCCTTCATTCTTCAAGCAATTCTTGGAAATCTCTTTGTCACAAAACAGATGGAGCTATGCTCTTTTACAATCACCTGCAGCGATGTATATACAATTGGAGCGTTTTTAAGCTTTGGCCTTTTGCAAGAATATTTTGGCATAGCGATAACAAAAAAAACGCTTTGGCATACTCTTTTTTTTCTTGCCTTTTTCTGCGTTATGTCAGAAATGCATCTTCTCTATATTGCAAGTCCCTTTGACACGACTCAAAATGCTTTTGAAAAACTCCTATCTATTGCACCTCGAATAATTACCGCATCTACTATATGCATCTTAATCTCTCAAAAACTCAATCTAACTATTCTCTCCTTCCTACAAAAAATCCATTTTGGATCGATTGCGATGCGCATTGGATGCGCAACAACTCTCTCTCAGCTCATTGACACTCTTCTTTTTAGTTTCCTCGGGCTATATGGACTTGTTCATAATATG
>DAOWHK010000135.1 GCA_030641465.1 Parachlamydiales bacterium
ATCACAATAATAGAGAAATTATGAAAATTTTGGGGGTTGAGCTTGATGACTCCATCGAGATATCGAGCTATGTCGTTAATAGTCAGGACGTAAGAAAAAATAGCCTTTTTTTTGCGCTGCCAGGCGAGCGGGTAGATGGTCAAGATTTTCTAGAGGAGGTGGCAGCTCGAGGAGCTGCTTGTGCCGTCGTTTCAAGAGAGTATACTGGGTCAAATTTTGGATTAAGATTGGTGCGTGTTCCTTGTCCACTTCGCGCTTTGCAGGATTTAGCAAAAGAGCGGGTAAAAAAATGGAATCCGAGAGTCATTGGTGTAACGGGATCTGTTGGAAAAACGACGACGAAAGAGTTTATTAGCTCCATTCTTGAAGGGAAATTTTCTGTCACAAAGTCGTATTTGAACCAAAACAGTCAAATTGGTATGCCTCTATCGATATTAAATGGAGCATCTGACACGCAAATTTTTGTACAAGAGATGGGTATGTCGGAAAAAGGGGAGCTTTTAAAGCTTGTAGAGATTGCTCCGCCTGAGGTGGTTGTGATTACAAAAATTGCCGTGTGTCATATGACCCATTTTGAAAGCATTGAAGAAATTGCTGAGGCAAAATCAGAAATTTTATGTTCCTCTCAGATGAAGATAGCAGTTGTCAATGATCAGGTGATGCAGTTTCCTTGTTTTCAGAAAGATAGAAATTCTAACTTGATTAAGTATGGGGTAGTGGGCAGGCCAGTCAATTATCAATATTCGATCAAAGGTTTCAGTATAGAAATTCAGGAAAAAAACCAGAAAAGTGTTACCTTGGAGTTGCCCTTTAAGGCATCGCATCTTATGGAAAACTTTCTTGCTGCGGCCGTAGTTGCTCGCTTCTTTAATATGACTTGGGAAGAGATTGCTGCGCAATGTGCAAAACTAAAAACGATAGAGCGTCGTTTTGAGTCGATTGAAAGGGGGGGCATTCATTTTATTAATGATTGTTATAATGCAAATCCTGAGTCTATGAAGGCAGCTCTTATTAATCTTCCAGAGGTTTCTCTTAAAGGGGGGAAGAAAGTAGGGGTTTTAGGGGAGATGCTCGAGCTTGGAAAATACAAGGAGGATTGCCATATTGAAATTGGAAAAGAGGCACTGTTGGCGCTTGATATACTTCTTTGTTATGGATCCTTAACAAGGCCGATGGTAGAACTTTTTGAGAAGGGGAATAAACCTGTATATCACTTCGAATCTTTAGATGCTCTTCGGAGTAAAATGCAGGCAATCATCTCCTCTGGCGATGTTGTTTTGATCAAAGGGTCTAATGGAAATAAACTCTGGAAAGTTTTGGAAGAAAATTAATCCGTAGATCCTTTACCATGGAAGACCAATGAAAAAGGCTACTCATGATTCTTCTCTTTTTAAACTTTCTATCTGCTCACTTTTTTTTTAAAGTTCCCTCTGTATTCTACTATTCTTCCTCCCGCATGATCTTAGCTGCGATCACAACTTTGCTCTTTACTGTTTGTCTTGGTCAGCGTTTTATTAAAAAACTTTATGAATTAAAAGTGGGTCAGCCGATTAGGATGGAGGAGTGTCCCGTTCTCGCTCAACTTCATGAAAAAAAGCAAGACACTCCAACAATGGGTGGAATCTTAATTTTAGTGTCTATGCTGGTAGCTCTTGTGCTCTGGATGGATTTAACGAGTAGTTTTACGTTAATTTTATTCATTGCCACAGTTTGGCTTGGATTCATCGGTGCTGTTGATGATTTTCTTAAGTTAAAATATAAGAGTGCAAAAGGGCTAAGTGGAAAGAAAAAAATGGCTTTTCAGATTTTATTTGCTGCAGCCTTTTCTCTTTATTTACTTGTTCCCCGTGAGAGTTCAAATAAAGAGGTTTTTTCTTCTCCTGTTGCAAAAGAGCAGATTACTATAGCTCAAGGAGAAAATGTGCCGCCTGAGACATTTATCCGCACTCTAAAGGGGGAGGAGTATGCTGGGCGTTATTATGTTCCTTTTTTTAAAAAACCTCTCTTGATTCTTACGGGTGGCGGATGTATTTTAGCTTTTTTTATCACGCTTTTTGTTATCACTGGGTCTTCAAACGCTGTAAATTTAACCGATGGGCTTGATGGCCTTGCCGCCGGGTGCGTTTTGCAGGTTTCGATTGTTCTTGCTGTGGTGGCTTTTTTATCGAACCATTTTGAACTCTCGAGCTATTTAAATATTTTATATATTGAAGGAAGTGGGGAAATTGGGGTGTATTTATGTGCAATGGTTGGCGCATGCCTTGGTTTTTTGTGGTACAATGGTTATCCCGCTCAAGTTTTTATGGGGGATACAGGCTCTCTTGCTTTAGGTGGGATACTCGGCGTTTGCTCTGTTTTGCTAAGGAGAGAAGGTCTTCTTGCGTTAGTTGGTGGAATTTTTGTTGTTGAGGCATTATCGGTCATTATTCAAGTGCTTAGCTATAAGCTGAGGGGAAAAAAAAGAGTTTTTTTGTGCGCTCCTTTGCATCACCATTTTGAGTATAAGGGTTGGCAAGAAACAAAAGTTGTTGTGAGATTTTGGATTGTAGGGCTTGTCCTTGCGCTGATTGGTTTGTTTTCTTTTAAATTTCAATAAGATTTTTATTATACACAAACCGAATCAACCTTTGGATTTTTCCCTGTGTCAGACAACCAATTTTTAAACTCTCTTGCATCGCCCCTATCCACAAATAGGAGCTGCTTCAGAGAGTCTAAACCTTGGCTCTTGACTTTGGCAAAAATTCAAATCTTGAATCGGATTGTGTATAACATGAAAAATGTATTAATCATCGGAATGGGAAAAAGCGGGATAGGTGCTGATCGTTTTTTGCAATCTATGGGAGTAAAAACCACAACTGTTGATCAAAATTCAAAGGGTAGTACACTATCTGATGTTGTTAAGATAAATCCATTTCTGTTTGATCTAGTTGTTTTGTCTCCTGGAATTGCTCCGTCTCATCCTTTGTGCTTACTGGCTGAAAGCCATGGTGTAGAGATGATTGGGGAAATAGAGCTTGGGTGTAGATTTCTTAATCAGCCATGTATTGGGGTCACAGGAACAAATGGAAAAACAACCGTTGTAAATCTTGTAACTCATGGGTTGATTTCGGCTGGAAAAAAAGCGCGGGCCGTTGGAAATATTGGTGTGAGTTTGTGTGAGTACTTGCTAAATCCAAATCCAGAGGAAATTCTTGTATTAGAGCTTAGTTCATTTCAACTAGAAACAATGAAAACATCTTGTTTAGATGCTGCTGCAATAATAAACATTACTCCTGATCATTTAGATCGTTATGCGACATTTACTGACTATGGACTTGCTAAATGTTGCATTGCAAATTGTTTAAAAAATAGGGGTAATCTATTTCTTGGAGAAAGAATTGATCCTGTATTTATGGATCATTTACCTCCAGCGTCCATTTTTTCTAAGGAAGAAAATAGAGAAATTGCTTATGCTCTTTGCTCCACGTTTGGTGTGTCAGAGCTTGAATTCACTAAGGCATTAACGACGTTCCAAAGACCAGAGCATCGCGTGGAATTTGTAAAAACAATTCATGGAATTTCTTTTTATAATGATAGTAAAGGGACAAATATAGATTCTGTTATATATGCAGTAGGTCAATTTAATATAAATGTGGTTTTAATTGTCGGTGGTCTTGAAAAAAACACCTCGTTTGAGCAGTGGATTGAACCTTTTAGAAACAAAGTGAGCCATATTTTTGCAATAGGATCTGCAAGAGAAAAAATTTTTTCTACTTTAAAGGGTTCTTTTTCTGTTGAAAAGGTTGCAGAATTAAAAGATGCGATTTATCTTGCATATAGCAGAGCTGAGAAAGGGGGCATTGTCTTACTATCTCCTGGTTGTGCGAGCTTTGATCAATTTCATTCTTTTGAAGATCGGGGAAAAAAGTTTAAACAGTGGGTGCTAGACCTTGAGGAGTAATATGAGTCGGAAAAATACAATTATCTTAACGGTGCTAATCAATGCGGGGCTTCTTGTTGTTTTGTTTGTCAGTGCAATAAAAACTGAGGATAAAACAGCTGTTTCGATGGAAAACAAGGTTGTTGCAAAGGAAGAGAAAAAAAATCTTCCGATGCCAGTTGCAAAGTTAGAGATGAAAAAAGAAACGGTAGTTGCAGCATCCAAGGAAAAACCGAAACAGGAATCAAAGAAAATTACTCCTAGTAAATCTACAGATCGATTTGTAGTAGTGCAAAAAGGAGATTTTCTTGAAAAAATTGCGAAAAAGAATCAAGTCACAGTTGATGAAATTATTGCATTAAATCAGCTTTCAAATACACGCCTTCAAATTGGTCAAGAGCTACGCCTTCCAAGTCTAACTCCTGTTAAAACGACCCCTGTTAAGAAACAAGA
>DAOWHK010000060.1 GCA_030641465.1 Parachlamydiales bacterium
GGAGGAGTTTTTGTGCCAGGAGATCTGAATAATCCCTTAAGTCCTTGCAGGTAGCAGTAATTGCTAGTGGATCGTCCACCTGTACTAGAATATCAAAAAGAGGATTTGTTGGAATTGAAAGAATATTAGTCATTATAAAACCTTTTAATTTAATTATTAATTAACAAAATTATACCATTTAACTTATTTAATTTATATATATATTAATTATGTCGTAATAGATTGTTGTTGAATAGGTTTGGTTCAAAAAATGATTACGAGAAGGTGGAGAGAGGACCTACGTCGATAAGGAGGCGTATATCCTTTGGCCATTTGAGGCTGCATTGCAGTGCATAGACGATTTTGCTAAGCTGCACCACTTTGTTTTCTTTGATGAGTAGTTTGAACCGATATTTATCTTTAATTTTGGGATATCCAGAAGGGATGGGATCAAAGACTTCTGCATCTTTTGGCAGTTGATTTTTTAGAAGGGTATAGAAGTGCTTTGCGTATTGCGATGCGAGCGCTTCACTTTTTCCGCTAAAGGTAAGTTTGAGGAAGTGAGAGTAGGGGGGGTAATTAAATAGTTTGCGGACTTGAAGCTCATCTTGGTAAAATTTTTCGATGTTATGCGTTGCGCCGCACTGAATTGTAGGGTTGTCTTTTAGTTGCGTTTGGATGATGACTTCTCCAGGGAGTGCTCCTCGTTCAGATCTTCCGGAAACTTGCACAAGGAGCTGAAAAATGTTTTCTGAGGCGCGAAAGTCAGGAATATTTAGTGCGTCGTCTATCATCACTTAAGCCAACAGACTGGTTCTCAAATTTATCTAGAAGTGCACTCGCAGTATGACTTGGCGTAAAAACATGAGGATAGGGATCAATTCCCATTTCCTGAATTTCATGGAGTTTCTTCGTTTTATTCGTATTAGACCTTTGGTTTGTGTATAAACTGACATTCCTTACTCAGGCTGAGGAGAGAACTGTTAATAATATTCTTCACGAGCCCAGTCAAGAAATCGTTATTGAGTGTCTACTATAGGGTTGTTTCCCAAATAAAGGCGCAAGTTGGGTGGAATTGTTGTCCACGGGATAGAGGTGATCTCATTCGAACTCAAATCATAGTATCGGCAGGTAAGGGGGTAATCCTGGACTTCTGTAGGTATAAATGTGAGCCGGTTCTCTGATAGTGTGACAAAATTTATGCGCTCGATAGTCAGTAGAACCCTTGGAAAGAAATTCAAATTTAAATTTTTTAGTGTTACCTTAGTACAATCTGGTCTGTTGTTACTGATCTCCTTTATTGCAATAGTATTATCTTGATCTGCTTTAACCTGTATATCAATCATCATCCGAATAAATCTTCGTAGTGAGACAGTCGGAAGTCCTCCATGAATGAGGTCAAGTTGCTCTCTTGGTTTTTTGTATTGCCAGCACCTGCGGTGTGTAGTTACGACTTGCTCGAAAACAACTTTAACTTTTTCAGATGCAGACAGCTCCGAATCTATAATAGGAAGAATCCGACATAAATCTTGGGGAGGAGTTTGATTTCGAATATCAAGGAGGAGTTTTTGTGCCAGGAGATCTGAATAATCCCTTAAGTCCTTGCAGGTAGCAGTAATTGCTAGTGGATCGTCCACCTGTACTAGAATATCAAAAAGGGGGTCTGTTGGAATTGAAAGAATATTAGTCATTATAAAACCTTTTAATTTAATTATTAATTAATACTATTATACTTATTAACTTATTTAATTTACATATATATATTAATTATGTCGTAATAGATTGTTGTTGAGTAGGTTTGGTTCAAAAAATGATTACGAGAAGGTGGAGAGAGGATCTACGTCGATAAGGAGGCGTATATCCTTTGGCCATTTAAGGCTGCATTGCAGTGCATAGACGATTTTGCTAAGCTGCACCACTTTGTTTCCTTTGATGAGTAGTTTGAAGCGATATTTGTCTTTGATTTTGGGATATCCAGAAGGGATGGGATCAAAGACTTCTGCATCTTTTGGCAGCTGATTTTTTAGAAGGGTATAGAAATGCTTTGCGTATTGCAGTGCGAGCGCTTCATTTTTTCCGCTAAAGGTTAGTTTGATGAAGTGGGAGTAGGGAGGGTAATTAAATAGTTTGCGGATGCTGAGTTCATCTTGGTAAAATCTTTCGATGTTATGCGTTGCGCCGCACTGAATTGTAGGATTGTCTTTTAGTTGCGTTTGGATGATGACTTCTCCTGGAAGCGCTCCTCTTCCAGATCTTCCAGAAACTTGCACAAGGAGTTGAAAAATATTTTCTGAGGCGCGAAAGTCGGGAATATTTATCGCCCCGTCTGTATTTAATACGCAGACGAGGGTAACGGATGGGAAATGAAGTCCTTTTGCAATCATTTGAGTGCCGATGAGTACGTCTGCTTTTCCGCTCCGAAATTGTTTGAGGAGGCGATCGTGACTTCCTTTGTGCTTAGTGGTGTCTCCGTCCATTCGGATGGTACGAATATCTGGAAAAAGGGCATGGAGCGACCTTTCGACTTGCTCTGTTCCGACGCCTTTATATTGCATACTCATTCTGCTTTTGCATGTGGGACAGTCTCTTGGTGGGGGTTTTAGCTCATAGCTACACATATGGCAGCAGAGTTTATTTTCGCTTTTATGGAAGGTAAGACTTAGCGAGCAGTGGGGGCATTTGACAACTTCTTTGCAGCTTTCACACGTCTGAAAGGCGTGATAACCCCGTCTATTGAGAAAAAGGAGGGATTGCTCCCCATTTTCCTGTCGTTTTTTTATGCCATTTATGACACTTGCTGCAAAAAGGGTGTAGCCATCAGATTTTTGGTATTCTTCTTTCATGTCTACGATGGTAACTTTTGGAAGGGTAGCATTTTTTGTGCGGGAATTGAGTTTGTGGAGGAGATATTTTCCGGTTTGAGCGTTGTGGAGGCTCTCAAGGGAGGGGGTTGCGCTTCCAAGAATGACGGCGGATTGTGTAATTTTCCCTCGAAGAACCGCTAGATCGCGCGCATTATAGCAGGGAGCTTCGTCGGTTTGTTTATAGGAATTTTCGTGTTCTTCATCGACGATAATCAGACCGAGATTTTTTATGGGGGAAAAGATGGCAGATCTTGCGCCTATTGCAATTTGGATTTCTCCACTTCTGATGGCATGCCAGATATCAAATCTCTCTCCATCGCTAAGTCTATGGTGTAAAATTCCAATTTTTTCTTCAAAACGGGATTTTAGTCTTTCGATAGTTTGTCCTGTGAGTGCAATTTCTGGAACAAGGAGGATCACTCCTTTTTTTAGATCTCTCGCTTTTTTCATGAGCTGGAGATAGACTTCTGTTTTTCCACTTCCTGTAATTCCATGGATTAGATGGGTATTAAAGTTGTTTTCTTTGATTGTGGAGTGAATTTTATCAAAGGTTATTTGCTGCTCGCTTGTTAAAATTTTTTCTTTTGTTTTGAAAAATTCGAATGCATGGACGGGAGATCTGTCAATTTGAATATTTTCGGAGGTAAGAATTTTTTTCTTAATAAGCGTTTCGACGGGGCTTCTCGAGGCTTTTGTTTGTTCAAGAAGTTCGCTAAGAAGTATCCCTTTGGGTTTTTGCAAGAGGATGTCGAGAACAAGAGATTGCGAGGGGGACTTTTTTCTTAAGGAGATGGAGAGCTCTTTTAGTTTTTCTTGTGTTACGGCTTTTTTAAGGAAAAGTTGCATTTTGGGTTTTAGATCTTTTCTAAGAGTGCCGGGGAGGATCATTTTAAGGGCGCGTCTTAATGAGGTGCAGTAGTAGGTGCTTATCCAGCTTGCTAATTCAAAAAGATCAGCTGGCATAAAACTATCATCTCGAATGAGTTCTGATACTTTTTGGACTTTTGGAATCTGGCTGTGAGATTTGATCTCAATAATTGTGCCTTTTCTCATGGCAGATCTTAGGGGGACAAGCACTCTTGTGCCAACTTTTGCTTTTCCATAAAGCTTATTTGGCAGGATATAGTCTAGCGGCTTATCGATTGCTTGATCTAAGATGACGGAGACAAACTGTGTTTTAGTACATTCCATAATGAAGCTTTAAGAAAAGGGTCTTTAAAGTAGAGGGTTAAATCAGGAAGGATTAGCAAAGGGCAATTTCCAAGCATTCTTGTGTTTTGCAAAGGCGTTTCTTTATGAAATTTTTGTAAATTTTTTGCAGTCCAAAGCATTGTATCGGGGATGATGATAAGTTTTATATTTGAGGCTGCTAGAAAAAAATCCCAGCGGTTATCTTTTTCATAAAGGTCTATATTTACGATATGGGAGGGGGCAAAATGGATGTCGATGGCTTTTGCGATATTTTTCAAAAAGGAGAGGCCTTTTCCCCCAGTTGATAAAATAGGAATGTCTGGAATCATCTCTTTTTCTTTCCAAGTGTTTTTGATTCTAATGGCGGCTTTATCACTTGGAATTTTTTGATGCAAAATGGTAGATGGAGAGACTCTTTCAATGAGCCGTCTCATATCATCTAATGGCTCCATTGTTTTCACAGGTTTTTCTAGCACGGTAGTTGTTTCAATAGGTAGAGGAGGAGGCGTTATTTGAGGCGGTTTCTTCGGAGGGGGAGTGGCGATGGTAAGGATCGGCGGAGGAGCGGTCTTGGTAATGATAGTTTGTGGCAAAGGAGGTGCGGATTTTTTTTGGCAGGTTTTGGATCCTCTCTTAACGAGAGCTTCGTTAAAAGGATCTCATCTCTTTGAAAATTTTCAAGGAGATATTTTTTCGTGTCTTGAATGAGAAGAAGTTTTTTATTCACTATTTTGCAAAAAGGGCTTCAATATAATTTTCTACGTTAAAAGGGACGAGGTCATCCATTTGCTCACCAACTCCGATATATTTCACAGGAATTCCCATTTGATGATAAATCGAGAGAATGACTCCCCCTTTTGCGGATCCATCAAGTTTTGTCAAAATCAGGCCTGTAAGAGGTGTGAACTCATTAAAAATTTTCGCTTGATCTACGGCATTTTGCCCAGTTGTTGCATCGAGAACGAGATAGATTTCATGAGGCGCACCTGGAATTACTTTATCAGATACTCGCTTTATTTTTGCAAGCTCTTCCATGAGCTCTGTTTTTGATTGGAGGCGTCCTGCCGTGTCTGCAAGGACTAGATCTAATCCGCGCGCTTTTGCAGCGGTTAACGCATCAAAAATCACAGAAGATGGGTCTCCTCCGGGAATTCCTTTGACAATTTCAGTTTTTGTTCGTTTTGCCCAAATTTCTAGCTGCTCAGTTGCGGCTGCTCTAAAAGTGTCACCGGCTGCAAGTAGCACTTTTTGCTTCTTTTTTTGAAATCTATATGCAAGTTTTGCGATGCTCGTTGTTTTTCCACTTCCATTGACTCCGACGATTAAAATCATTTTAGGCGATGAAGGCTCTTCTTTTAGAGGCTCTTTAATATCATTTAAGATCAGCTTTGCTTTTTCTTTTAAAAGGTGGATGATTTGATCGGGGGTAAGATCTTTGTTTTTATTTAGCTCTTTTTTGACA